>DAINNF010000035.1:0-22264 GCA_036736005.1 Acidobacteriota bacterium | reverse complement strand
ACTCAGGACCGCATGGCGATAACGGTCTTGCGTATCATCCAGGCGACGACCACCAATCCGGCCACCAGTGTAACGAGGAAGAGGATCATGGGGCTGTATTCCGGTACCACCTTCAATTGATCCAGGCTGAATACATCTCTCAGGTAATCGGTTCGAACGTAGGCGCGCATGAAAGACATGCAGTATACCAGCAACACGGTCAGGCCGGTGGTCCACCAGATCCATTTTTTGACGGCTGTCAAAATGACGGCAATGGTCAATGCCAGTGACACGATGAACAGTATTGTGGCAATCACATCCTGACCCATGAACAGCATCATGGTGGATTTGGGCAGAGCAATCAGGAACCAGACGCCCAGCAGGATGTTGACCATGGTCAGTACGGCAAATACACGCATGCCGATATTTCCGGCTTTTTCAGCCAATTCAGGATCGTTCTGTTTCCCGATTTTCCCGATGATGGCGGTAAACAGTCCCCCTATCGCAAACGCGGACAGCATCATGTGGATATAACGGGGCAGGAAGGTCGTGTCGGCAGATGCCAGCAAAGTGCCGGCACGGTGGTCTACGTACTCGGGGAATCGCTCGGTCAGCAGCATCAGGATCATGTTGTTGCTGAAGAAATAACCGATCACGATCAGGATCAGTATGACGAGCAGGAGAATCCAGGGTCCCGCCTTACCCAGTTTTGAGAAACGGAAATCGTACAGGTATGCACCATAGTAGGCGATGATGATCAGTGGGATTACCATGATCCAGAATGCGCCCATCAGGATAGAACTGCTGTAAATCAGGTGGCCATAAAGCACCTGGAGAAACAGCAGTGGCGCAACCCCGAAATTTACGGCAAATGCAATTACCAGTGGCAGGGCTACTGCGATCCGGTAGGCCAGCTTCCTGCCGGTTTCTCCACCCCGGAAGTGTTGAAAAACCGCGATGCCCGCGGAACCCAGCATAGCGTTCATGGCCAGCAGGTGCAGAGGAAACGTCAATAGCAGCAGGAACTGGAACCAGCCCCATGCGACCGGGATTTGGTCCGGTGTCGGCATGAATTCGGTCATTTTGCACCTCCAGTCAATCCGAAGAGATAATCGGCAAGTGCTTCCTTTTCGGCAGGCGTACCGTCGTACGGCGGCATACCGTCCACCAACTCTTCCAATCTGTCCAGATCATGTCGGATCGCCGCCCGATCCCGTTCCCCGAGCAGCATCACCATATCATCTGCCATGTGGCACATGGAACAGTTCTCATCAAACAACGCCGACCCGTCTATGACCGGTTCTGCCTGGATTTCATTGTTCAGGCTGAACAGGTAAAGGGCAAGATCGGCTTTGTCCTGGTCACTGCCTTCGTATGGGGGCATTTCCTCGTTCAATGACGGGAGGTCATCCAATGCTGTCCGAATCTCTTCCTGTGTCCATCCTTCCAGGTACAGGCTCATATCATCCATGGTGTGGCACATGGAGCAGCCTTCCTCATATCGCATACTGCCCCGGTCCAGAGCACTGTCTCCCGGAGCTTCCGGGATTTCAACGGGTTTGCCATGGAGGTCACCGGCGATGAAAGCGGCCAGCGCATGAATTTCACTTTCTGTTCCGGCAAAGGGCGGCATGAAATACCGGACTTCATGAATTTTCTGGATATACTTGACCAGTGCGCTGTAGCTCATGGCGGCGGTACGACTGACAATGTCGTTGTTGAAACCGCCGACCGTGTGACAGGCATAACATTGATGAATAAAGAGTTCTTCTCCTGCTTCCAATTGGTTGTCTTCGGTGAGGGTCCGATTCTTCACCCAGGAGGCCGAAGGAAGAAAACCCGCTTCTTTGATTCGCTGAACGTCATCCTTCATGATCATGTTGGAGTACATGACTTCGTTGATGACATAGGGTCGGCGTGCCGCTTCCCTGGTCCATTCAAATGCACCCATGAAGATGAGTGCAGCGATGAATGTAACCAGTGCCAGGGCCTTGTGATTCAAGCGGGGTTGAATCAATCCTGCAACCAGTGTTACGAGCAGGATGACAACAACGGCATACAGTCCGTACTGGATGGCAGTTTGAATGGTCGGCGATCCACCGGTTACCAGTTGCCGGGCAGGATCCGGGAGAACACTCAGGTACCAGTAGCCGCTGGGGACAGCACCAATCAGAGCGATGAGAGCGAATTTTCCGGAAAAACGGGTCATGGCTTTGCGGACAGATTCATCCCGGGTGAAAGATGCCGTCAGATATCCGTAGACGCCGGCCAGCAGGACGGCGATGAATGTGCGGAAAAACAGAGCAGGCCAGAAGCTGGGATTGAAGAACCCCACCCAGAAGTTCGGGTTATCCACCCAACTGCCCGGGGTCAGCATAAATCCGATAATGCCGTTGATCAGAAGCAGACTCATCCAGGCGCTGATGAAATAGATCCAGCCGATTTTCAAATGGGTTGAATCGTCCATTTTTCCGAACATGTAGAAATAGACGAATGCCGCGACAATTTCCAGTACAAAGAACACCCATTCCGTTGCCCATCCGAACACAAACGTGTGGATCAGAATGGATGTCCCGGCCGGGTTGGTCAGTGCGATAATCCACCAGATGCCGACGCCGGTCATGGAACCGTAAACCAGCGTGATTAACAGGAAGAACTTGGCATGGCGTCTGGTGAAATCCAGAATACCTTCGTTGCTTTCCTTCAGTCCTTTCTTTTCTGAAAGGACCAGATATAAACCGCCGCCGACTGCAAAATGGGCGACAAACACATGGGTAATGGCGATCAGCGCCACCAATGTGCCACCGCCGATGGTCGGCAGATACCAGACTGGATAATTCATACCCCCCCCTTTTTTTGTATTTTCAGGATTGCTCAATGAAGAAATTATAGCAGACCGGCGCATGGTTTCCCCACATTCAAGATCAGACTTGTGACGGTGTTATCCGGATACAAATCCGCAAACGGTTCATGGTATAGTATCCATAAGGAAATACATGACAGATGGAGGTTCGGCCCATGGCGGGGAATACCGAATGGAAGGATCGAATGCTCGCTGCTGCCAGTGCAAGTGCGCGGGTGCGCGTTCTGGCCGAATGGATGGGAGAGGCGTTTCAGCTTCCGTTGGATGACGTCAGTTTACTGGTTGAACAGAACGGTGTTCTGGTTTTTCAGCATCCGGAGGCATTGCGGAAATGCACCGTTCCTATTACGCGGAAGTCGGTTGCGGGGATGACGTTTGACAGCAACAAGATCTATGTATACAACAACCTGACCGATGTGGAGCATGTCCAGTTGTTTGAGAAACTGGTAAAAACCGAGGATGTTGCCCGTCCGGTTCAGCGAATCATATCGTGTCCCATTCCGGGGCGGAACGGTCCGCGGGGCGTTTTGCAGGTATGTCGGAAAGGTGAGCAACGGGACCGGACAGCGGCTTTTACCCGGGAGGATGTGACCCGAATGAGTGACATAGCGAGAGCGGCGGGTCGACACCTGTTTGTGCAGGAAACCGGAGGGGAGATGGTATGAAAGTTGGACCGTACAGCAGTGTAAGCCTGGAACAGGTAAATATGGATGGCGCAGACAAAACCCGTGTCCGGTGGTTGGTTGCCGGAAAGGACGGCGCGCCGAATTTTGCCATGCGTCTGTTTGAGGTGGAACCCGGTGGTCATACGCCGTTTCACGCCCATGATGGAGAGCACGAGATATTCGTTGTGGAAGGCGAGGGACAATTGAATACGGAAGAAGGTCCAAAACCGTTAAGATACGGCACCTTTGCGTTTATCCCCGGTGGCGAAAAGCACCAGTTTGAGAATACCGGAAGCAGCGTTCTAAAATTTCTCTGTGTGATTCCCAACAGCGATCGCTGAGCGAATGATCGATAAACGGGTATGAAAAAAGGCCGCCTGTACAGGCGGCTTTTTGCAGCAGGTCAATTGGAAGTATTGACGATTCAATAAGCTTCCACCATCAGTTCAAAATGTTCAGTCCCATGCGCGCATGCCGGGCAGCTCTTGGGTGCTTCCGGACCTTCCCAGATGAACCCGCAGTTGCGGCATTTCCATCTGACCACGTCGGTCCGTCTGAACACACGATCTTTCTCGATGTTATCGGCCAGTTTCAGGAAGCGCTTTTCATGCTCAACTTCCACTTCCGCGATTTTTCTGAACTGCATGGCGATTGCAGGAAAACCTTCTTCGTCTGCAATGTCGGCAAACTTCGGATACAGGTCGGTGTACTCTTCATTTTCCCCTGCAGCAGCAGCTTTCAGGTTCTGGAGGGTATTGCCCAGGGAAACGGGGTAGTCGGCATCCACATGAACCATCTCGGGGTCTGCAGCATCCAGATTTTCAACCATATGTTTATAGAATCGTTTGGCATGTTCCCGCTCATTATCGGCAGTTTCGATGAACAGTGCTTCGATCTGCCGATAACCCTCTTTCCGTGCGATGGAGGCAAAATACGTGTAGCGGTTTCGTGCCTGCGATTCCCCTGCGAAAGCTTCTGCAAGATTGTCGAGTGTGCGCGTGCCCTTCAGTGATTTCACCATCGTTCCCCCTTTTGGCTTGTTCGAGGCCAAGTGTCATGTGATTCCGGTGAGGATTGGCTCACCGTCAGATATTTGTCGGTTCTTTATCCGAATCGCACCGTTCACAGATCATATCAAAAACGACCTTGTATCCCGTCACCTTGTGGTGGTTCGTTACGGGGTACCCTTGATATCGTTTTGATGGCACAGTTGACGGAAGGCATGTCGGCTCATCTGCTTCCTCATAGCGGTATTATAATCTGAGAGCTGCTGCGCTTCAAATCACTTCTCTTCCAGATTCGGAGTCATTCCTGTTTGTGTTTGTGACCGTTTCCGTCAGTTTTTATTCTTCGAAGAGACCGCTGCTCAGGTACCGTTCTCCCGAATCCATGACGATAACAACAATGCGCTTTCCACTGTTCTCCGGCCTCCGGGCCACTTCCAATGCTGCGCAAATGGCGGCACCGGAAGAAATTCCCACAAGCAGCCCTTCCATGCGGGCCATATCCCGGGCAGTTGCAAAAGCATCTTTGTTCGTGATCCGGATGATCTCGTCAATGGTCTCCCGGTTCAAGACATCCGGGACAAATCCTGCACCGATCCCCTGAATTTTGTGTGGACCGGGTTCTCCACCTGACAGTACCGGCGAGTCTGCCGGTTCAACCGCCACGGTCACCAGTTCCGGATTGTATCGTTTCAATGTTTCAGATACGCCCGTAATGCTGCCTCCCGTACCGACGCCGTTGACAAAGATGTCCACCTTGCCTCCGGTATCCGCCCAGATTTCTTCTCCGGTAGACCTGCGGTGAACATCCGGATTGGCGGGATTACGGAATTGCTGGAGCATAACAGAATCCGGATTGGATGCCACGATTTCTTCTGCTTTGGCGATGGCGCCCTTCATCCCCTTCTTACCTTCCGTGAGAACCAGTTCGGCACCCAACGCTTTCAACAGTCCACGCCGTTCCATACTCATGGTGTCCGGCATGGTCAGGATCAGTCGGTATCCCTTGGCGGCTGCAACCCAGGCCAGTGCGATGCCGGTATTTCCTGAAGTGGGTTCCACCAGTACGGTATCGGGACCAATCGCCCCTGATTCCTCCGCTGCTTCAACCATGGAAACACCGATGCGATCCTTGATACTGGATCCGGGGTTGAAAAACTCCAGTTTGGCCACTACTTCAGCTGTGGCGCCTTCGGCAATACGGTTTAACCGGACCAGTGGTGTTCCACCGGTCAGTTCGACAACATTATTGAAAATTCGCATCATGACGACTCCCTTTTTACCGCTTGTTGAGAAATTCGGGTTGTTGATTCGGAGATTTCCGCTTCAGGGCCATGGAACGGTTCAGGTCAGACATGAACCGCGCAGGGCCGGATCATACAGCCGAACGGTCATGGCTGCGATCAGGCCCGGAGCGCGACCTCCCGGCACAGAAGAGATGGGGATGGAGGATGACATGTCCGGTATGCTGCAATTGTGTCGAACGGGCATGTGATGTCTCATCGGCATATTCCATCCTCCCTGAATGGGTTTCACGATTACTGTAGATACACGCCATATCCCTGTCAAGAAAAACTTTCCAAACATGGAATGAATTGAAGCAAAAAAACTACTGAACCGCATCGGCTTTTGCAGCCAGGATGAAATCGCTTTCCGTCAGACCGTTGATTTTGTGTGTCCAGATCTGCAGAACCACGCGACCCCAACCCAAACGGATGTCCGGGTGATGACCTTCCTGTTCAGCCAGTTCGCCCACCCGGTTGACAAATGCCAGTGCATGCTTGAAATCCGGGAACAGGAAAGTTTTCTCCAGATGATGGTCTTCTATAACGGTCCAGCCGTCATCCAACTGCTTCATCAGTGGACGGATTTCCCTGGCTGTCAGTGGGGGAACACCGCCCTGGCAGGGTATGCACGGCTTGTTGATCAGTTTTGTTGTCATGAGAGCCTCCTTCGCACTTTATTTTCTGTGTATTATGATAACGAATCTGTTCCGGATCAGCAAGGATCCGGTCATGATAACCGTCCGGTACAGATCAGAAAGCGTCCCGGAAGATATCCCTGTTTACGATGGTGTCAATGGCAGGTTCACTGATCCGGATTCCTTTTTTGCTGAAGATTTTTCGTCGCCAGGGCAAGTTGGCTTCCGGTTCGAGAAAAATACGAAGGATGTATGCTTCCCGGAGTACGGCAGGCGTCGGGGTCTTGCTGAAAAAGAGGAAAGCGGTATGGTTGCCAGTGCGATCCAGATGGGTCCGAAGCTGCTGCACATCCACAATCCCGGGTCTTTCGATTAGAATCAGCATGATTTCATCCTGTTCACAGGCTTTTCTGAACATGTCCCGGTAACGGAGGGATGATTCGCAGCCACAGTAGTCCTGACGGTACAGGTCCAGTCGCCGGGCTTCCAGAACAGAAAGTCTGAAACCGTCATTCTTCTTGAAATCCGAGGGAAGATACGGAATACCAACGTCCTTTGATACGGCTTTTCCGATCCGGTTGATCCGGTCAACCAGCTTGTGGGGGCTGATGGTCAACACCGTGGCGAATGCATCGAATCCGTTCTGCTTTGCGGTTCCGGCGGTTTCTTCCAGCCGAATGCGGTAACAAAGGGAGCAGCGTCCGCTTTTTTCCGGTTCATATTGACGTCCCTGTGTCCGTTGATCAAAGCGGACAGGGTCGTAATCTGCGCAGATCAGCGGATATCCTTTGGCTTCAGCCAGTCGTTTCATTTCATCAGCCCGTTTCCGGTATTCGTCCTCCGGATAGATGTTGGGATTGTAAAAGAAACAGGTGACATCCCATTCCTGACCCAATGCATCGGGAATGTATGCGGCATCAGGAGCACAGCAGATATGCAGCAGCAGTTTTTTTTGTTCGGCCCCGTGGCTCATGAATCCCCCGTTTCCTGTATGGGTCCCTTTTTCCGAATATACAGGGTCTTTTTTACGGTAGCAACCGCCTGCCCCTGTTCATCTACAACGTCCACAGTCCAGACAGGTCGGCAGACAGGGTTTTGCGCGGTATTTTCGATAACATCATTAATCATGGATTCGGTCAGTTCAAAGCGGGCGAAAACGGTTCCGCGGCCGGGTTTTCTGAACTGAATGGCCGCCGCCTGATCCCATACAACATAATCGCTGCCCAGATTCCGGATCAGCATGAGCATGTAGAAGGGGTCCGTCATGGCATACAGGGAGCCACCGAAATGGGTGCCGACATAGTTGCGATTGGTCCATCTCAGTTTCATCCGGACAACGATCTTTCGGAAATTGTCTGAAATGTGCATGATCCGTATACCGGCTCCCAGGTAGGGCGGGTACAGATTCATCAAATGACGAAAGGTGGTCGCTTTCACGTGGCAGTCCTCCTGTCCATGCCAGTATACAACAGTCGTTATTCAACATTTGCCGCGGAAACGGGTGACGTGTGCGGGCATTCATCGAAGGATTTGTAAAAAAAACTGTTTCTTTTCGGCACAATCCATGAGATGATCCCCTGACGGCCGATTTTTCCTGCCTAACATCAGGTCACATCCCCGTTGATATTTTTCCAAGGAGCTTATTGAATGTCTCAGAGTCTGTATGTCGGGAATTTCCCGTACTCCACCACCGAAGATCAGTTGCGCACCATGTGCGCCGAGCATGGAACCGTTGAATCCGTTCGGATTATCACTGACCGTATGACCGGGCAGTCCCGCGGATTTGGATTTGTCGACATGGGCACCGAACAGGAAGCCCAGGCCGTGATCAATGCACTGGATGGACAGGACATGGGTGGTCGTTCACTGAAAGTGAATGTTTCCCGTCCTCGGGAAGATCGTCCCCGTCGCGACCGCTACTGATCCACTGTCGAATCAAACAAAACATAGGGCCGGGTTTTCCCGGCCTTTTTTGTTGGTCAAGAATTAGGGTGTGTTATCCGATTGGCCGTGGTTCTCGCCAGATGTCAAGACTGCGCCCGAGAAGGCCTTCTAACTCGCGGATATCCGGTTCAAAAATGATCTCGAGATGATGGAAAATATCTGCCGGTACGTCTTCGATTGGCGATTCCCGGTAGTACATCTGTTTCAATGTCCGGAAAAGACCTTCCGGCATCAGTCGTTTAATCATAGGTTTCCATCCCCTGTTCTGGAGAAATTGATTCAATCTTCTGAGCCGGGGCTGTTCAGCACGATTAAACCGTTTTGCTGTGTCAATCGGTATATCTTCGGCTACATCCAGGAAATTGAAAACCCGCTTCATGGTCTCCAGACTGTCCTGTTCAAATTCCCGGTGAAGAAGCACCAGGACCTGTTCTTCCGGAAATAGATCCAGGTAGCGCTTTACCTGTTTCGCATACATGCCGTTCCACACATAATTCCGTTGTTCTCCCCATGCGGGTCCGTCATGTTTCATGTCCTGTTCGATAGCGGTTGCGAAGTCCACATCAATCGATCCGATTTTACGATCCATGCGGTATTGGGATAATGCCCGGTAGACAGGATGACGCAGCATGATGATAATCCGCGCATCTGGGTTGAAGCCATGAATATTGCGGGCTGCAGTTCGGGAGGGAAGATAGGATACGCTGCACTCTCCGATTGCTCTGACCTTACCGGCCGGTTCAAACAGACTGAGGTATAGATCGATATCCTGTATCAGCGCAATGTGTAACTGAATCCGGCCATCTGTCGCAAGAAACCGTTCGAGGTTGCTGTCCAGGGCCCGTTTCAGGTCCGGCCGAATGCGGTCTTTCCGTATGTCGGAGGCGAAGAAATTGGGTTCCTTGATAGGACTGAGATAGATATCCGGATGTGCATCCAGATAATGATAAAGAGAAGTCGTGCCTGCTTTGGCGGCTCCGACTACGAAGAAATCCGGTTTCTGAATGAGAACCCCCTTTCCGGTGGGCAGGGACTGCAATCAGTATAAGGGGGGCGGAAGAAATCGTCAAACCAATGTGAGTCATCGGGTACCGTCGCCAGTCTCAATCCCCGGATCCGGTGACGTGACGGATTCCCACCGGTTGGATACAGATGATAGAATTGTCCCTGTCTGAAATGGACTGGGGGGCTCTATGAATGCCGTTGTGCTGATTGCGGTGACATTTGTTGCGTATATTGTCGCGTATCGTCTGTATGGCCGGTTTCTGGGTCGGAAGATATTCAAGCTGGATCCGGATCGACCGACCCCGGCCCATGAGATGCGGGACGGTGTCGATTATCTACCCACAAAGAAGGGTGTCCTGTTCGGTCATCATTTTACGTCCATCGCGGGGCTGGGTCCAATCGTCGGACCGACGATTGCGGTGATCTGGGGATGGTTGCCGGCCATGTTGTGGGTGATATTCGGTTCCATCCTGATGGGTGGGCTTCATGACCTGGGCGCCATTGTGGTGTCCATGCGGAATCGCGGGATGTCCATCGGTGAAATCACCACCAGTCTGGTGAACCATCGGACCCGCCTGCTTTTTCTCCTGATTATTTTCTTCGAACTGTGGATGGTGATTGCGGTGTTTGCGTTGATTATCGCCATTCTGTTCAGCATGTATCCGGCGGCTGTAATTCCGGTGTGGGTTCAGATCCCCATTTCCATGGCGGTGGGCTGGTTTGTGTATCGGAGAAACGGGAACATCACTGCTGCATCCATCGTGGCAATCGTGCTGATGTATATCACCATCGTCGTCGGTACCCGATTTCCGGTGGAGATTCCGGCTGCGGGTACATTCAGCGGCACGGAGATCTGGATGATTATTCTGTTTGTATATGCGTTCATCGCGTCCATTCTGCCGGTCTGGGTGTTGTTACAGCCCCGGGATTATATCAATGCGCTGCAGCTGATTATCATTCTGGGTCTGCTGTTTCTCGGTGTTCTGGTGGCGCATCCGGTCATTGTTGCGCCGGCGGTTCAGTCCAGCCCGGCCGGTGCTCCGGCCATGATCCCGTTCCTGTTCATCATCATCGCCTGCGGGGCCAATTCGGGATTTCACGCACTGGTGGGATCCGGGACCACCTCCAAACAGATCAACCGGGAAACCGATGCGGTTCCCATCGGCTATGGCAGCATGCTGTTGGAGGGAATGCTGGCGGCTCTTGTGATAGCGGCGGTAGCGGCCGGCATCGGGCTGGGTACGGGATCGGGTGCCGATCTCTTGACAGGAAAAGCGGCCTGGCTGCATCATTATGCATCCTGGGGTGCCATCCAGGGATTGAACGCGAAACTGGCGGCATTCGTGACCGGTGCCGTGAACATGATCGGATCGCTGGGTATCCCCCGGGACCTGGCGGCGACTATTTTCGGTGTTTTCCTCGTATCATTTGCCAATACAACGCTGGATACCGCGGCCCGGATTCAACGGTATGTCATTGCTGAATTGTCTCATGACTACAAAGCCCCCGTTCTGGCCAACCGTTATCTGGCGACATTTCTGGCCGTGGCGACCGCGGCGGTTCTGGCATTTTCCAACAAGGGGGGCACCGGCGCCCTGACATTGTGGCCGCTGTTCGGCGCGGTCAACCAGCTGCTGGCGGGACTGGCTCTTCTGATCATTACGGTATACCTGAAACGGAAAGGTTCGAATGTCTGGGTCGCAGCGGTTCCCATGGTGTTCATGGTGGGGATGACCGGCTATGCGATGATTTTGAACATCCTTGATTATCTTGCAAAAGGGAATATACTATTGCTTTTGACAGGACTGGTCGTTCTGGTACTGGAAGTGTGGATGATACTGGAAGCCGCGCAGGTCCTGATACGAAACGAACCCCGAACGACATGGACATAAACGGAGAGGTGCATGGCCAAGATTCTGATTGACAAAGGATATGACCACAGCAAAGCGGAACAACAATGGTATGAAATGTGGGAAAGCCGCGGTTATTTCGAACCCGAAGCGAACTCGGACAAGCCGCCGTTCTCGGTGGTGATTCCACCCCCCAACATCACCGGCAATCTGCACATGGGTCACGCGCTGGTCTATACCCTCCATGATGTCTATGTCCGCTACCAACGCATGAAGGGGAAAAACACCCTGTGGCTGCCCGGCGTGGACCATGCCGGAATCGCCACCCAGAACGTGGTGGAGAAACAACTGGCCAACGAAGGAAAGACCCGGTCCGATCTGGGACGGGAAGCCTTCGAAAAACGTGTCTGGCAGTGGAAGGAAGACAACGAAAGCGCCATCATGAACCAGCTCAGGAAACTGGGATGTTCGGTGGACTGGAGCCGTCACCGGTTTACGCTGGATCCGGGCCTGAGTCGTGCCGTTCGGCGGGTTTTCGTTACCCTGTATGAAGAAGGTCTGATTTACCGGGACACCATGCTGGTCAACTGGTGCCCCCGCTGTTCCACAGCCATCTCGGACCTGGAAGTGAAACACAAGGACCGCAACGGAAACCTGTGGTACTTCAAGTATCCGGTAAAGGATTCCGATCGTTTCCTGATGATTGCCACCACGAGGCCCGAAACCATGCTGGGTGATACGGCTGTGGCGGTTCATCCCGAGGATGAACGGTATGCCGACCTGGTGGGCAAGACCGTGATGTTACCGATCATGAACCGGGAAATTCCGATTGTGGCCGATGATTTTGTGGACCGGGAATTCGGAACCGGTGCCGTGAAGGTGACGCCTGCCCACGACCCCAATGACTTTGAATGCGGTCAGCGGCACCAACTGGACACGGTATGCGTGATCGACAAAGACGGTACCATGACTGATGTTGCCGGTGAATTTGCCGGACTGGACCGGTTTGAAGCACGGAAACAGGTGGTGGCCCGGATGACGGAACTTGGATTGCTGGAGAAGACGGAGTCCCATGCCCATGCAGTGGGCGAGTGTGACCGTTGTTCCACCATTGTGGAACCGGCGATTTCCACCCAGTGGTTCGTTAGGATCAAACCACTGGCGGAACCGGCCCTGAAGGCGGTTGAAGACGGCGATATCCGTTTCGTGCCGGGGAAATGGGTGAAGACCTATTATGAGTGGATGCGGAATATCCATGACTGGTGCATATCCCGACAGTTGTGGTGGGGTCACCGGATACCGGCCTGGCACTGTGACGCCTGCGGAAAGACGACGGTGGCAGAAACAGACCCCGACGCATGTGCTCATTGCGGTTCCAGGGAAATCCGCCAGGATCCGGACGTGCTGGATACCTGGTTTTCTTCAGCACTCTGGCCGTTCTCCACGTTGGGGTGGCCGGATGAAACGGAAGATCTCAAGACGTTCTATCCCACTTCCGTTTTGCTCACCGGGTTCGATATTCTGTTCTTCTGGGTGGCCCGCATGATCATGATGGGACTGAAATTCAAGGGTGATGTGCCCTTTGAAACCGTGTACTTCAACGCACTGGTCCGGGATGAGCATGGGTCCAAGATGTCCAAATCAAAGGGTAACGTGATCGATCCGCTCAGTGTGATGGAAAACTTCGGTACCGATGCCCTGCGGTTTACCCTGTCCATTATGGCGGTGCCGGGTACCGACATTTCGCTGTCCGAAAAGCGACTGGAAGGGTACCGGGCGTTCTGCAACAAAATCTGGAATGCCACCCGGTTCGTCCTGATGAACATTGAAGATGACATGGAACTGGCGCCCATTGATCACAGCAGTCTGAGTCTGCCGGACAAGTGGATTCTGTCCAGATTGACAATGCTGATCAAGACAGTGGACGAGAACATCGACTCTTTCCGGTTCCACGAAGCAGCCAACCAGCTGTACCATTTCCTCTGGGACGATTTCTGTGACTGGTACATCGAGGCGTCCAAACCGCGGTTGACGGCGGGGGACAACCAGGTACGCCAGTTGCTGGTTCAAATCCTGATGCGGATTCTGAAACTGCTCCATCCGTTCATGCCCTATATTACAGAGGAGTTGTATCAGAAACTTCCGGGTCGCGCCGAGAGTCTGGCAATTGAGAACTTCCCGGTATTCCGGCAGGACTGGTTGAATGAACAATCCGAGCGCCAGTTTGAGTTGCTCAAAGAGTTTGTTTCACGGGTGCGGAATATTCGGTCCGAGAAGAATATCGCGCCTTCCAGAAAGGTGCCGGTGGACTATGTTACCGATGACGATTCGGCATCCCTGATTGAACAGCAGGGGGAACTGGTTCGTTTCCTGGCAGGTATAGATCGCCTGGAGCGTGTTGAGGGATTTGACGAAGCCCGGATGTACAGCAAGGCCGTGGTGCCCGGCATTGAGCTGGGTGTATGCCTGGATGATCTGCTGGACCGGGAGGGGGAGAGAGACCGTATTCAGAAGGAACTGGGAAAACTGGAAGCGGAGATTAACAAGGTGGAGCGGAAACTGCAGAATGACGATTTTTTGTCCAAAGCCCCCCGTGATGTGGTCGAAAAGAACCGAACCAAGTATAATGAACTGAGAGAACAGCACGGCATCCTGCAGGAAACCCTGCGTCAGCTGGGGGAATAACGGTTCAGGCGTTCTTCCTGCCGGTATCCGTGGCGGGGAGGTCATTATGGCAGGCCCGGTCCTTGTGGTGATTACCGCCGGTGGCGTGGGAAAACGCTACGGCAAACCGTATCCGAAACAACTGGAAAAGATCGAGGGGCAGTCCGTTCTGATGCGGACCGCCTCTTTTTTTGAGCAATTAAAGCCGGAGCGGGCGGTGGTAACGGCTCCGGCGCACTTTCTGGAACGGTTCCAGGAAGAAGTGGAGCCCTTGAGCTATCCCGTTGATGTGATCAGAGGTGGTGCGGAGCGCTTCCATTCGGTACAGAAAGCTGTTCAGTTTCTGGGGCAGGGGCCCTATCCGGAAGACAGTGTAATCCTGATCCATGACGGTGTTCGCCCTTTTCTGAACCGGAAAACCGTGGAAATGGTGATCAGCCAGACCCGTCAGCATGGTGCGGCCGTTCCCTACATCCCGGTGACCGGTACCGTTCGGAGATTACGGGAGAACACATTCCAGGAAACGGTGGAGCGCAAAGAACTGGCCATCATGACTACGCCCCAGGGTGTGCTGCTGGGGCTATTGATGCGATGCTACGAGAGTCAGCCCATGACCTTTCCGGACGAATCCACCATGCTGCATGCGGAAGGAATTGAGGCGGTGCCGGTGGAAGACTGGCCGCTCAATATCAAACTGACCAGTTTGACGGACCTGAAAGCACTTCGGGCCTTGTGGGGGATTCGATGACCGGGTTTCGTGTGGGTCAGGGGATCGATTTTCATCGATTTGATCCGATGCGGGAGATGATTCTGGGCGGTGTGAGACTGGATGTTTCCTATGGTCTGGCCGGCCATTCGGACGCGGATGTTCTGTTACATGCGGTCATGGATGCACTCCTGGGTGCGGCAGGCCTGGGTGACATCGGGATGCTGTTTCCGGATACCGATGACACGTATCAGGATGCGGATTCCACACAACTGCTGAAGCAGGTGCTGCAGGATGTCCGGGAGGCAGGTCTTCAACCGGTTAACCTGGACGTTACCGTCATCGGTCAGCAGCCGAAAATCAATCCCTGGCGGGAAGCGATCCGGTCGAATCTGGCCCGGATCCTGGACATTGCGGAAACCCGGGTCAACATCAAGGCCACAACAACGGAAACCATGGGTTCTCTGGGCCGAAAGGAAGGGTTGGCATGCTCTGCCATTGTGTTAGTGCAATCCGAGGCTGTTGTTAATTAGACACTTCTCGCCTGTGTTGAGTGACCTAATGCCAGTCTGTTAACATAAATGTAGAACCGTGATAAACGAATAGGAGGATAATATGGCAAGAATCGGTGTTCTACTTTCAGGATGTGGTGTTTTTGATGGAGCTGAAATTCACGAAAGCGTGCTGACTATGCTTGAACTGGACCGGCACGGATGCGAGATGCTCCTCATGGCGCCGGACAAGCCACAGATGCATGTCATTGATCACAGAAGCGGTGAAATAATGGCAGGTGAAGAGCGCAACTGTATGGTCGAAGCGGCACGTATTGCGCGCGGTGAAATCTCCTGTATGGATGATGTGGATACGCAGGAACTGGATGCACTTGTGATTCCTGGTGGCTTTGGTGCTGCCAAGAACTTGTCGGATTTTGCCGTATCAGGTGCTGATGCCGTCGTTGATTCAGCCGTCGCACGTGTAATTCGGGAAATACATGAGCAGAAGAAACCCATCTGTGCCGTTTGTATAGCTCCTGCGGTGGTAGCAGCGGCACTGGGTGACCGTTTACCGGAGTTGACCATTGGAACGGATGAGGGAACCGCCAGAGCAATAGAATCAATGGGAGGAAAACACTTTCAGTGTCCGGTGGATGCTTTCCATATTGATGAGAAGAACAGAATCATCTCAACCCCTGCATACATGTTGGGTAAGCGTATTACGGAAGTCCACGCAGGGATTGCCAATACTATTGATGCATTGATGGAGATGATTTAAACAGATTTTGCTTCATTTTCTTGCAGTCAGTGACGGGGGGCGTTGGGAGCCCCCGTTTTCTTGTAATACATATACTGATGAATGCCGTAATAAAGACCGGTAACCGTGTACAGTTGAAATGCAACTTCGGTGTCTTTCAGCGTGCATTCTGTCAGGCCTTCCAGTTGGAAAGCAATAATAGCAAGAAACATGGCGAGCCAGATTGTCTTCCACACCGGATCAACTTCACGAAGGAATGAAAGGGCCAGATCAAAGAGCACTCTTCCCCAGAACAGTAATAATGCCAGCAGTCCAATCACACCGGTTGTCGCAGCGGTATCGAGAAGATTGTTATGGGCATGGTTGTATTTGGTCAGATAGCTTTCCTTTTCCGTTGTCTTTTCCTTTAAATAGTGGCCAAATGTACCAATTCCGATTCCATTAATAGGGTGTTCAAAAAATGCATCCCTTGCATAGGCCCAGAGCCGGAAACGGTGTGTCTGGATCTTATCGAAACTCCGAAACCGCCAGAACACCCGGCTGTTATTCAATGCAATTGTGGTTAACAGGAGTGCCATAAGCCCTGAAACCAGTAAGGCCCGTTTTCTGAAAAGATAGATTGCATATGCAAATCCCATCACGACTGCTACAACGGAGGGTGTACGGGTACGGGTCATCAGGATGGCACAGAATATTGTCAGACAGCAGATAATGAGGAATGTTTTCCAGTATTTCCCGCTCTTCAACTTAATGAGGGCCAGACTAGCGAAAAAAGCAAACGTAAGGACCTCGGCAAGTGTATTGGGCATGGAAAAAAAAGCGGATGCGTGCACGTAATAGGTCTTCAGATTGAAGGCCTGGTCCAGATTCTTGCCCAGAAAAACCTGAAGTATGGCATACACAGAAGCAACAGTTGATACTAGAACGTACGTGGTAATCAGACGAAATCCGTGTTTTCGTACGAACTGAGTCGTTAATGCTACGATCGGGATGGCAATGATGTACAGATGTCGTCGGTACCATCGGATGGACATATCGATGTTCATTGAGTTTAGAAAGGAAGGCAATGGAGCGATCATGATGAGTAGCAGCAAAACCCATAGCGGAAACGAAGAAGCGGATCTTCGAAAGGCCTGGCTGGAGACAATCAGTGCAATCACTGCAATCAGTAGTAGAAACATTGCTCCTTGCATGCCGCTGATTGATGTGGGCAATGCAATTGTCAGGAGAAAATATATGATACCGATGAGACAGGTTGCCATTTTCTTCATCCAGTCAATTTTAACAGAATTCTACCGGAAATTGAGTGGCCAGATGGCCAGTTTGAGCGGATTTTACTCAAATGTCCGTCGACTTCTGCTGTCTCGTCCCTGTCTGACACGCTATAATATTCAGCATAAATGTGCTCTGCGTTATCCAACAATCCTGAAGGGTGGTCTGTAGACGATATGAACTTACTTGTGACAGCAATTTCCGGACGGAGCGGCTTCTTGTTGCGGATAATGGATATCGTAATTGTAACCGGATTGCTGGACTGGATTACTGAGTTGGTGGGGATGGGATCTGAACCGGTCGCGAAAGCACTGATTCTGGCTTTCTGCTATCTGGTTTTCATGAATGCGTTTGAGTTCTACCGTGTGGAGTATTTTGATCGAAGTCGTATTTGGTATGCCATCGCGCTGATTCTTTGTTTTTCAGTCGCAATCGGTGTCTTACTTCAGGTTGCTGTTTTCTTTAAACCAACAGGAAGGCGTGTACTGCTTGCCCATACACTGTGTATGTCGGTTTACCTGTTCTTGCGGGCACGCCTGATGGCGGGCCTTCAGGAAGGGCTTCAGAATATATTTGTACTTTCCTCCGGGGCCGAAGAGCGAATGCCTGCTGATGACGTAAGTATTTTGAAGAAAGGGGGGAGCGTTATTCGTTTTAGTCCAAATGATACGAATCGAAACGGAAGGGGACTAATTCGCCGCTATTTTATCATCGACGATCCGAAGTCCATGCCCGAACCTTACGTAAAACAGATGCTCCAGTTAAAATTGAAAGGGAATCGCGTTCTGTCGTGGACGAGCTTTCATGAACTGTTTTTCAAGCAAATACCCATTGATCGAATAGATGCATCATTCTTTTTCGAACTGAACAGTTTCCACCGGGCCAACCGTATGGTCTATGCGGCATTGAAACGGGTATTTGATCTGGTCCTTTCGACGCTGCTGGTTGTTATTCTCAGTCCATTCATGGTTCTGGTGTCTGTGTTGATCAGGTTAGAGTCACCGGGAAAAGTCCTTTTTCGACAAACACGTACCGGAAGAAATGGGTGTCCGTTTACAATCATAAAGTTCCGTTCCATGCAGCAGGATGCGGAAAAAAACGGTGCGAAATGGGCATCTGAGTCGGATCCCAGAATCACGAGAGTAGGAGGAATCATCCGCAAATTGAGGATTGATGAGTTGCCTCAACTGTATAATATCCTGAAGGGTGATATGAGTTTTATCGGACCACGGCCCGAACGACCCGAATTCGACTCAGAATTTAGAGATGAGATTCCGTTCTACATGTTTCGTTATCTTGTCAAACCGGGACTTACCGGATGGGCACAGGTGAATTATGGGTATGGCGCGTCGCTGGAGGATGCGAAACAGAAGCTGCAGTATGACTTGTATTATGTGAAGAATTATTCTTTTCAGTTGGATGTAGAAATATTGATCAGGACGGCAAGGATCGTTCTGTTTGCACATGGCCGATAATCGGGGTATCAGAAACGCAATGGGACTCTTTAACCGTTCATTTCGACGCAATGTCCTGCTGACGATCATCACCCAGGCATTCATTGCTGTCTCATTTGTTATTTTGTTGGGCGTGTTGTCGCGGTATTTCACCAAAGCGGACATGGGACTTTACGGCAACTATAAGAGTCTGCTCCAGTTCCTTTTCTTCCTGTATACGTTCGGAATGGATATCGGACTTGCGCGTTTTCTCGGGTACGCAGAGGGAAAACCCGACTTGCAGAATGAGTATTTTTCGACCGTGATCGTGCTGTTTCTTGTCATACTGGTACTCTCAACGGTACTGCTTTACGTCTTGTCGGGGTTCATCAGCACGCGATTCCTAGATCACCAGATGCTGTTGTTCCACTTTACCGTTATGGCATTGATTTTTCTGGGTTTGTTCAAGTTGGTCTATACGTTTTATCAGGGACATCGATCGATGGTGGCAGCCAACATGCTGCAGCTGATTGCGCTGGGCGGGGGAAATGTGGTAGTCGCTGTTCTTGTCGCCGGCGGCATGATTTCGAACATGAAAGGTGTCATTCTCCTCCTGTCCTGTGCCATGGCTGTTTCGATTCCGCCGCTGGTGGTGATTACAAAGCGGCATTTTGTCCCCCGATTTCATTTTCGAAAAATCATCCGATATTCGTTCCCCCGTGCTCCGCACATTTTTCTTTCCGGAATCATTCTCACATTCGGGATCATGCTTGCTACCCTGTTCTACAATTATGAAACGGCGGGAGATTTCACCGTAACGACCCGGCTGTTTCGGATTCTGGGAATGGGTGCATATGGGTTCAACATGGTTTTGCTTCCGGGTGTGGCGGCGATGGTGGGGACCGGCAGAAACAGAGAGCTGGGTCATTCACTGAGCCGTTATGGTGATTTTGTTGTCTGGCTTGGATTGCTGGGGTTCTGCGGATGTTACGTGTTGAGTCCGGTTGTCATCGAGTTGTGGTTGACCGATGCCTATGTTTCTTCAATCGAAATTCTGCGGATTTTTTCTTTCTCCATCCCCTTTTATCTGTACTATCTGATGTTCCGGAGCACCATCCATGGAATGGATGAGCGACCGGTTCAGCTCTATATTGATATCGCCGCCTTTTCCTTTCTCCTTGCCACGTTCTGGATATTGTCAGGGACATCCCTATCGCCCGTCCAGACTATTTCGATTTCCATGGCGGTCGCGTTCTGTGTGACAGGTGTTTTAACCATGTGGTATCTCTCCAGACACGCACAGGTGGAGACGTATCCAGGGCGCTGGCTGATTCATTTACTGATTATCGGGAGTTGTGTGGCCGTTTCTCATGTGCATCCGGTTCTGTCAGCAGGTATGCTTGTTGTCTGCGAGGGGATCTACCTGTTTCGCTTTTATCCGAACTGGTTTGGCGCCATAAGGAATCGTTGAGAGAGGTTTCGGCCAGCATGGACCGGGCGGTGATTGTGATGACACACCCGGCAAAGAACAACAGGAGACGCATGGATTCGAGCCCGAATGATGTCATGTAGAACAGGAACAGATAACCGAAACTCAGAATATAACCTGCCAATTCCGATTCCATGATCCTTTCCCTGAGCAATTGAAAGCCGTGTTTCGTCAGATAGCCGATCCACAGGAGAATGGTGATACCACCGGCCAGACCGTGTTCGACAAAGGACTCCAGAATGAAATTGTGGGGGTATTCCAGATAATGGTACAGGGCAAATCCACCAAGTCCAATCCCGTCAAACCACCGGTGGTGAAGCAGACGGAGACTGACGTCATACAGTGTAAAACGGAGGTTGATCGAAGATCCTTTGTGGGATTTGAATATGAGAAAGAACCGAGTGAAGAAATCCGGATACAGATGATAGGTGATGATTGTGGCCATGATAATGACCAGCAGGGCAAATAGCGCAAGAAGACGCTGTCTTCGGAAAACAAACACGAAATAGACCACCAGAATGAGAGGGGCAAATAGAATGCCCGCTCTGGAATTGGTCTTGAAGACCAGAAGGAGGCTGATCAGCATGGTTGTCGCGTACAGCAGTTTCCAGAGAATGCGACGCTCTCTGATCATACTCACTGCCGAGAATAGCAGACTAATACCCGCCAGCTTCGCCATTGTCAGATAGCTGTTCCCGAAGTCCTTGATGTCAATCGCGGTTGGAAAGACGAGAAACAGGGCAAGGCAGATAACACCACCCACCATGGCGGTAAGACGGGCTAGGTGCAGGAGATCGTCTTTCATCAACAGTTTGGGAAAGAAGAAGAACGGAACGGACAGAATGCTGAAACGGATCAGTTTGAATGTGGAATATTGTGTTACTTCGTATGGCGCGCGAAAAAACCCGACAATTACCAGTCCCAGATAGAAGAGCAGCAACAGATCGGCCATGCCGAGGGAAGGCAGGCGGACTTTGCGAAACAGAAAAAGCACGCCGGCCAGAAGAAGAAACGCCGCATAGAAAACCACGGTGAGGTCCAGCCATTCCGGGATTGGATTCAGGGGGCTTGCCTTGATAATAGGCGCATACAGGACCAGCATCAGCAGAATGTCGACGTGCCGGATGCCATAAAGTGCAGCCAGGAACAGGATACAGAATCCAATAGAGAGAGCAAATCCCCAGGGATGGACCACCGACAGTATGAACAGTGGCAGAAAACCCAGCGGAATCAGGTTTTCAGTATTGATAACCGTAGACTTCAATTCCCTCAATGGAAAATCCTCCAGATTCTCGGAAGAAACTTAACCCTACCGAAATCGAACGGCAGTCTGGTGACAGCGGTATTCGGTCCGTCAGGAAATGTGGATAACCGGTTGCATAGTGGAATGTTGTCCATCCTGAGTTCGTTTCAAAGTGGGCGGGATGTAACAGCCGGATGCGATTCCCATTCTCATCAAAAAGTGCAATTATCGGGTGAATGGTGAAGGGCTGGTTGTGTTTTCGGATCCGTACTCGGATTTGTACGGAATCGAAATCGATGACGTCTATCATCCCTGCATTCTTCTCCCAAAGTGGGGCCGGTGCAATTGCGACTACACCTCCTGTTTTTGGCGCAAAAGTAGAAACCACATTTCTAGTCATCCATAAACGAGGAGGTGTGCCTTCACTATTGTTTGAATAGGTTGTGAAATTCAACTTATCTTCAGTAGGCCATTCAACAAGTTTTGCCCGTTGAATTTCTCTAATCGGTGCATTTGAATAGCGAAATCGATACAAATGGAACGATCGAGTATTGGCGATCGGTTGAAGGAGATTCTCTACCATGAAGAGTTCTCGAATGAAAGAATCTGTTTCAAATGGGCTTGGTGCCCATGGCATTAGAAGATACGTAAATTTCAAGCGCTCAAGTTCTTGAGTTACATTTTTCAAGTTGTACATGCGGTAAAGGTATGAAAGTCTTGGATCAATGGAATCGACACCATGAGCTTCGGCGTTGTAGATGAAGAAATAAGGAGAATGAACCACTAGGACTTTATCCGTGTCATTTACGTTGGATTGAACAAGTTTCTGCATCTCGCTGTAATGATCGCGTTCTTTGAAATAGGGGTTGTGAAACCCCAAGATAAGAATTCCAGAGACCAGGATAGTAAGAGCGAGGATTTTCTCCCACGCACGGGAATTGAGAGCGGCAATGCCACCCAGTAGAATGAGTGGGA
>DAINNF010000034.1:0-22533 GCA_036736005.1 Acidobacteriota bacterium | reverse complement strand
TGGTGGTCGTCGCCTGGATGATACGCAAGACCGTTATCGCCATGCGGTCCTGAGTGACCGACAGTTCCATACAGGGAGCAGAGGCAAAGGTCTCCGCTCCCTTTTTTGTATCTACACTGTTATCCGCACTTGCATCATCTCTTCCATGAGCCTATATTGTGAAAAACAACATAATATGCGTCCGGCATGAATATCGTTTTTCAGACGCGGAGGGGTCATGAATTCGCAGCAACCTGAATCTACCTATTTCGCGCCTGCCGGCAGGCAGGAAGCTGAAACCATTCACTACCAGGTAGAAGCCTGCCTGGCACATCCGATTACGCAAACTATCCTGGAAATGATGAACGGTTATGTCCTGATCCTCAACGAAGAACGACAGATCCTCACCTGCAATCCCGCCATCCTGGAGGCTCTTCACCTGAGTTGTCCGGATGGCATTGTCGGCCTTCGCCCGGGTGAAACATTTGGTTGTGTACATTTTTCTGCAGGACCCGACGGATGCGGTACATCGCCACATTGCCGGTCCTGCGGAGCCGTCATTGCCATCATGAGTTCAATGGAAAGCGACCAGCCGATCACCGAAGAATGCACCCTGACCATGAGACAGGGAGGGGTCCTGAAGACATCAGAATTCCGGGTTCGTTGCACGCCCATGAAGTTGGAGACAGGGCGGGCAACCGTTATGGTCATGCAGGACATCTCGGACAGCAAGCGCAGGCTGGTACTGGAGCAGATGTTTTTTCACGATATTCTCAATACCATTGGCGGCATTGAAGGCTGGTCCAATTTTCTGAAGGAGGCGGAAGGAAATGTTTCCGTCATGGAAATTGTAACCCTTGCAGAACGTCTTAAAGATGAAGTTTACGCCCAGCGGACACTTATGGAAGCGGAATCCGGTCAACTGGATGTCAATGTCCAATCGTTCACCTGTACAGACATTCTGAATGACCTGGAAATTCTCTTTCGGGTCCACGATGCAACCCGAGGGAAAAAACTCCACTTCTCCATGGAAAACCGTCATACGCGGATCGAAACAGACCGGATGATTCTGAACCGGATCCTCATCAACATGGTCAAGAACGCACTGGAAGCTACGGAAACCGGCGGAACCGTCACCGTGTCCGCCGAAGCATCCAACGACACTGTTCAGTTCCTCGTCCACAATGAAGGTGTGATCCCCGACATCGTCCGGCAACGAATCTTTGAACGGTCCTTCACCACCAAAGGGACCGGTCGGGGAATCGGAACCTGGGCCATGAAGCTTCTGGGAGAACAGTACCTGGACGGGATTATTTCATTCACATCCACACAGGAAACAGGGACGACATTCAAATTGCAACTGCCCGTTATTCTATCGAATCGTCATCAAGCATCCTTGACAGCTGACAGGCCCTCGAACCCGGAAACATCCGATCTGAACGGAAAAACCATTCTCATCGTTGATGATAACGAACCCGTACTCCGCCTCACAGAATTGTTCGTAGAAAGCACCGGTGCCAGGACGATCTGCCACACAAATCCGATAGTGGCATTGGAGGCCATTCGGTCAATGGACGGGAAAATTGATGCGGCTCTGGTTGACATCGGTCTCCCCGTAATGAGCGGTATCCGGCTGGCCGGCAATCTGAGCAGGATTGATCCGGAAATTCCCATCGCATTCATGACCGGGTACAGTGAATCGTATGGACATGCAGAAAGCGATGACACCGTCAACCGTTGGCACCTGGCAAAACCATTCCGGAAAGAATCCGTGATTCAACTGATACAGGAAATGACCGCCAAACCGGACTAGACTGCTGAAGTCTATCGGGATGGCGAGCCTGACTTCTTCAACGCAATACACCGATCGTTTTTTCGTACCAGTTGAGAGAAGCGGTTGCACCACAATGTGACCTCCCGTCTGCAGGCACCATCCAGAGCATCTTTCCGTGGGAACTCAGCATGGGGACAGAAACGATCACAAAACTCCGGCGCCTCCATCAGCACCTCCCGTTTTTCGTGCTGGATCCATTCGTATTGTACGGACATTGCCCTCCCTTTTCCAAGGATGAAATCGGACAAAACAGCATCAATTTGTAATCACATCGCAAATCGGAGCATCCGATCTGATATGCTGGAACCATACCAGAAAAATTGAGGAGTGTACGTCATGTCAAATCGATCCCTTCTCCAATCCCTGGATAAAGAACAGTTGGTCGACATGCTTTCCGATTGCGCAAAAAACTGGTTGGCCCACGACGGGCTGTGGTTTCTGGCAGTAGAACGTCACTCTGATATGGATACCGCCATTCGTCTCGACACGGAAGCATGGGAACGGTTCTCCCCCATTGAGGCCCGGCGGATCATGAAGCGCCACGGATTACCGGAACACGGTGGACTGGACGCGCTGGAACAGGCACTCCAACTTCGCATGTATGCCATGATGAACGAACAGCGACTGGAACGGGAACCGGAGGATTGCCTCCGATTGTTTGTGGAGCGCTGCAGGGTTCAGCATGCACGGGAACGGGACGGCCGACCTCCATTCCCCTGCAAGCCGGTCGGTCTCGTGGAATACGCCACCTTCGCCGCCACTATCGATCCCCGGATCCGCACCCGATGCCTCACCTGTCCACCGGATGAACGGACCGGCACCCACTGGTGTGCCTGGGAATTTACACTGGAGGAATAATCTCCAGACGAGCACGTGGAACGCACATGACCATCATGGGTGTTCCCGCAAAGCAAAATCAGAACTGCAACTGCCAACCCTATTCAACTGCGGTGGAGTTTTGCGTCCCGACAAGGCGACGGAACTCGAGGAAGCGGAGTGTACGTAAGATGGTACTCGAGCATTCCGAGCGGATCGGCAACGCCGTCAGAGCGCAAAAGAACCTGCAGCACTTCCCTATGGCCAATACCGTAGACCTGAGCAGCTTGGATTTTTTCGCAATGTCAAGGCGGACAGTCGCATCGCGGCGCAACTGGCGAGAAGTTTTCGGCGGAGGCAAAGCGGCGCTCACAAGCAGCTTGGATTTTTTCGCAAGGTCAAGGCGGACATGAGTGAGCGAGCGGAGCGTACACGGAAACGTACGTGAGCATCGCAAGCGAATGTCCAACGATGAGATTGCGAAAAAAGACTGCTGCTACTCATCTTCGGTGGCGCGTGGGTGGAAGTCGAAGTACACCCGCTTCAGTCTCTCCATGCTGATGTGCGTGTAGATCTCCGTGGTGGAAATAGCGGAATGACCCAGCATCATCTGCACGGCCCGCAGATCCGCGCCGTGTTCCAGCAGGTGGGTCGCGAATGTATGGCGCAGGGTATGGGGAGACAGCTTGTCCGAAATTCCCAATTCCCGCGCATATTTCTTCAAGTTCTTCCAGAACCCCTGGCGGGTCAACGGACCACCCAGCCGGTTCAGAAACAGATGATACCCGGACTTTTCACTTTCCAGGTCCGGTCTTCCCTGATCCCGGTACCGTTCCACCCATTCCTTGGCCGCAGTGGTAAACGGGACAAGCCGTTCCTTGGCACCTTTACCGAACGCAATCAGGAAACACTCATCGAAGTTCAGGTCATTCAGCTTCAGATTGACCAGCTCGCTCACCCGCAAACCGGTTGCATAGAGCAGTTCCAGCATGGCCCGGTCTCTGAGTCCCAATGCCGTGGTCGTGTCGGGCAATGTCAGCAATGCCTCCACTTCATCATCGGTCAGATATTTCGGCAGCAGTTTAAACGCCCGCGGTGATTCCAGGACATCTGTGGGGTTTTCGCCAACCAAGCCCTCTTCGGACAGGAAGCGGTAGAAATGGCGCAGTGAAGAACAGTAGCGCATGATGGAACGGGGGGAATAACCGGTATTGAACAGCCAGGCAACATATTTACTGACGGTTTCCTCGGAAACGGAATCAATCGTCTTCTTTTCGTCGGCCAGAAAGGAGCGAAACATATCCAGGTCCGCACGATAGGCTTCCAGGGTATTGCGGGAGAGTCCCTTTTCCACAATCAGATAGTTTATGAAGGCATCCACTTCCCTGTTTTCGGACATCACACCCCTTCAAGAAAGGTATGGCCCGCTCTTTACGGGCCATACCTTTTGAACGTCACACTTCCAGCAGATCAACCGCAACCAGGCAGACCATTTCGGCAAAGTCCACCAGTTGCTTGATTTCAACCGATTCGTTGGACACATGGAACATCTCATCATCACCGGGACCCCAGCCCACTGCAAGGATTCCGGACAGGTTCATGGTTTTGGCATAGGTACCCCCACCGCTGCCGAAAGGTTCCGGGGAAAATCCCAGCACTTCACCGGCATTGGCCTGGATGGCTTTCACCACATCATTGTCCGGATCGATCGCGTGAGGTTCATTCCATGACATGCAGTCAAAAGAGAACTGTCCTTCCACTCTCTTTGAACAGGCTTCCAGCTGCCGGGTTACGTCCTCTTTTGACATGCCCGGAACGGTGCGGATATCCAGATAGATATAACAACTCCCGGGAACGATATTCGGTGCCGCTCCCCCATGGATTTCACCCAGGTTCATGGATGGTTTCCCCAGAACCGGATGAACGGCATGTTCCAACTCCAGATTCTCCAACTCGTTCACCAGCCTGGCCATCATGTATACCGCGTTCACACCCAGTTCCGGTGTGGACCCATGTGCCTGTTTCCCATGCGCGGTAACTTTGAATACCGTCCGGCCCTTTTCCGCAATGTCGATGCCCTTCATGTTTTCCCCGATATCCGGGATAATGGCGAACGTGGGATTCACCTTCTGTTCTTCCACAAGGAAACCGATACCATAATCGACGCCGTCCGGGTCTTCCGCCTCTTCATCCGAAAGAGCTGCAAGCTGGAATTCGCCCTTCAGATGGTCTGCGATCCCCGTTTCCTTCAATGCAAACGCTGCGACCATAACCGAAGCCAGCGGTCCCTTGTTGTCCAATGTGCCGCGACCGTAAAGATAGCCGTCCCGCTCCACCACTTCGTACGGATCACTGTCCCAGCCGTCTCCGGCCGGTACCACGTCCATGTGAGCGGGTACCATCAGCCGCTTTCCGTTTGCATCCTGCCCCAGTCTGGCAATGATGTTGGGACGACCCTCCATACGGGCAAACTCTTTGTATGGAATGCCGGCCCCGTCCAGTTCCCGTTTCACCATGACACCCACACGGTATTCTTCGCCACGGAATTTCAGGTATGGATGTTCCGGCAACTTTTCCGATACCACGTTGACGGTTTTCTCACGGCACATTTCCGTTGTCAGTTCCACAATCCGTTGCCGGACCGTTTCACGGTTTTCCCGGAAATACGCCCGAATCTGTTCTTTCGCCTGCATCGTTTGCTCCTTTCGAAGTGTTCAGACTGTTGTCACCCGATCAGTGTACCAGAACGGAGCCCCGCCCGAAAGTAAGGGGAGAAAGGCTCTGCCGGCATACCGTCAAATTAATCCCACAACCGAATAAGTCATGGTGAATACTGGTAATGAACAGGCACACGGGACATCCTTACGAATGGGGTTTAGCGTGCCTTCTATGGTACAATCGTCCCAACCAAAAATGACGGGAGAAGAGAATGAACCAACAAGTAATCGATATGTCCGAACTGAAAGATGTCGGGCGAAAGTTCAAGCGGTTTATCAACCTGTTGTGGTTGATTCCGCTGCTGATTCTGGTCCTGGACAGCTGGTTTACAGTGGAACAGGATCAGGTCGGCGTTGTGAAACGGTTTGGCAAATATGTCCGCACCGTAGACCCGGGTCTCCATTTCAAGATGCCGTTCCGGGTGGAAACGGTCCATAAGGTTGCCGTCAAACGCCAGTTGAAAGAGGAATTCGGTTTCAGAACGGTCAAGGCAGGTGTCCGTACACAGTATTCCACCCGGGATTACACCGGCGAATCCCTGATGCTGACGGGAGACTTGTCAATCGGAGAAGTGGAATGGATTGTCCAATACAAGATTAAAGATCCGGTCCAGTATCTCTTCAAAGTCCGCAATGTGGAGCACACGTTCCGTAATATCTGTGAAGCGGTAATCCGCAAAGTGGTCGGGGATCATTCCATCAATGAGGTTCTCACCGTCGGACGTGAAGAGATCGCGATTGAATCACAGGCCAAGATCCAGGAGTTGTGCACACTGTATGACACAGGCATTGATGTCAGCCGGGTGGTGCTGCAGGATGTAAATCCGCCCGACCCGGTAAAGCCATCTTTCAACGAGGTAAACGAAGCACTGCAGGAAAAAGAAAATATGATCAACCAGGCATGGGCCCAGTACAACAAAGTCATTCCCGCGGCCGAAGGACAGGCACTGCAACAGATCCAGGAAGCCGAGGGATACGCATTAAAACGGGTGAACGAAGCACGGGGTGATGTAGCCCGATTCGAACAGATCCTGGGAGAATACCGCAAGGCACCCGCCATTACAAAAAAGCGACTCTACCTGGAAACCATGCAGGACATCCTGCCCGGTATGGGTCAGATCATCATCGTGGATGAAAAGGCACGCTCCGTCCTGCCCCTGCTGAATCTCGGCAAGGAGGTGACAAAATGAAGAAGATCATACCGGCCATTATCGGGTTGATTATTCTCTTTGGTTTGACCGGCGGAGTTTTTGTTGTGGATGAAACCGAACAGGTGGTGATTACCCGGTTCGGAAAACCGATCCGCCAACCCATTACCGAAGCCGGGCTGGCCTTCAAGGTGCCCTTCATCGACAAGGCCAACTTCTTTGACAAGCGCTGGCTGGCATGGGACGGTGACGCAAACCAGATTACCACCAAGGACAAGAAATATATCTGGGTGGACACATACGCCCGCTGGCGCATTTCCGATCCGCTGAAATTCTTTGAAAACGTGAACAACGAAATGGGCGCCCAGAGCCGCCTCGACGATATTATCGACGGCGTCACGCGGGTAACGGCGGCCCGTTACGATCTGATCGAACTGGTCCGATCCAGCAACCGGGAAATGGATCTGACCACCAGCGGTGGCTCAGACGAGTCATCAGCGGACGACTATACCATGCAAATCGGCCGTGAGGTGATCTCCGAAATGATACTCAAGGAGATCAAATCCATCGTACCCAAATGGGGCATTGAACTGGTGGACTTCCAGATCAAACGACTGAACTATGTGAACGATGTCCGTCAGAAGGTGTATGAGCGGATGATTTCAGAACGAAAACGGATCGCGGAACAGTACCGGTCTGAAGGACAGGGTAAGAAAGCCGAAATCGTCGGACGCACCCA
Source organism: Acidobacteriota bacterium (assembly GCA_036736005.1). Lineage (GTDB taxonomy): Bacteria > Acidobacteriota > Holophagae > Thermotomaculales > Thermotomaculaceae > DAINNF01. Next base: position 15,300 of record DAINNF010000034.1, on the reverse strand, counting down.
GAAAGAACTGGAAAAAATCCGTTCCGAAGCATACCGCAAGTCCGAAGAGATCAAGGGTAAAGCAGACGGGGAAGCAACCCGTATCTATGCTGAAGTCTACTCCAGAGACCCGGGTCTCTACAAGTTCCTGAAAAACCTGGAATCCATGAAGAAGACAGTTTCGGACAAGAATACCCTGGTCATTTCAACAGACAGCGAATTCTACGAGATTCTGAAAGGATACCAGTAATTGTGATACGGGACGGACAATTCACGCTCACGTTCAGCTCCGACATTCAGTTCCTGGATGTGGCAAAGACCGCATTTGACACCTTTGCCGCAACACATGGATTGAGCAACAAGGATCTGCTGTACTGGAGCTGGGTGGGAATTCAGGAAGCGCTGGTGAATGCTATCCGGCACGGCAACAAGGAAAATCCAGAAACACCCGTCGTGTTTCGAATTCAACTGAGTCAGTCCGTCCTGACGATGACGGTTACCGATCAGGGGCCCGGTGTGGATCTGGCTGAACTGCCGGATCCCACCGCTCCTGAGAATCTGCTCCGCGCATCGGGACGCGGTTTTCTTTTCATTCGAAAAGCCATGGACCGTCTGACCGCCCGAAAGGGAAAAGACGGGTTCACATTGATCATGGAAAAACAGATCACATAGGGAGTAAGAAAGATGTTGGAGGTACAGCAAAAACCAATTGCGGACGTAATCGTGCTGAATCTGAAAGGCAAAATCACGATTGGAGCCGGTGACGTCACACTGAGAAACGCAATCGAGTCCCTGCTGGAACAGAACAGCAAGAAGATTGTGCTGAACATGGCCCGGGTCAGCTATATCGATTCATCCGGAACCGGTGAACTGGTCAGCTGTTATACCAAGGTGAGAAAATCCGGCGGACAGCTGAAACTGCTGAACATTTCGCAGAAAATTCAGGATATTCTCCAGATTGCTCAATTGTTCAGTATATTCGATGTCTACACCGATGAAGCGGAGGCCGTAGGCAGCTATATGGAAGAGTAGCCTAAAACGCCCGACCGTTCCCCGAACCGTCGGGCCTTACCGCCTTCCGACCATAGTTCTGCCAGAAATCCGCCCTGGGAGCATGAACAATAAAGCTCAGACATCCCAGTGCCACAAAAAGATAAAATGATCCATACCGCCGAATCAGGAAATATTCCACCAGCCCCATCAGTACAATACTCTCCGATACTGCCAATGCGAGAAGGGTCGCCCTTTGCAGCCGGTCGCCGGCCTGCTCTACCGTTTCCGGATCTTTGCGAAGGACAATCGTTTTCAACGCACCGGCCATAAAAAACATCATCACCGCAAACGCAAGGAGGAGTATATGAATTCGATCGGCCTGCGGAACAGCGGTCACAACCCGCTCCCCGAGCCATCCCCGTTCAAAAGCTTCCACTATCAAGGCATAGAAGCCGACACTCAGCAGCATGGCAAACCAGATGATACCGGTCACTCGGAATCGTCTCTGAAACGCCTCATTTCCCTGAATTTGAATCATGCGTCCTCCCCTTCTTTTCCGGCCATTTCCTGTCCCCGATCAATCCGGGCCCGACTCTTTCTTCTTCTTTCACGCAACCGCCCGGCCAATTCGCGCATGTCTTCCACTTGATCTGCTTCATCCATGATTTCAAGACCCAGCATGGTTTCCACAACATCTTCCAGCGTAACGACACCCTCCACACCGCCATGCTCGTCCGCCACAAGCGCGATATGGCTGCGGTTGTCCACCAGTTGTTCAAACAAACCCAGCAGTGGAAGAAACTCCGGGACGGTCAGAATTTCCCGCTTCAGATCGGAAAGGGGCCTCGCTCCTTTTCCGGTCGCCGACCATGCCAGCATATCATCCTTGAGTACAAACCCATCAATATCATCCACCTGGCCGGAATATACCGGGATCCGCGAAAACGGGATGTTGGGGTGCTGAATAAGTGCATCATCCACCGGTTCATCTTCCTGGAGAGCAAAGACCACTGTTCTCGGCGTCATCACATCCTCTGCCTTCAACCGACTGGCGGACAGCATGCTTTGAAAAATCTTCAGCTCCCGGGCATGGAAATCATCCGAGGTCGATGCAATGGCCGTCAGTGCTGCCAGTTCCTCCCTGCTGACACCCACGCGTTTCTGATTCCGCGACAATCGCCTCGTAATGAACATTGCCAGCCACACCAACGGAAACAGGATCGTAATCATGACCGGAAGTACCCAGGCAGCGACGGGGGCCAGCCTGCGCCAATGCAATGCACCCAGGGTTTTGGGGATGATTTCGGAGAACACCAGAATCAGCAGCGTCAAAACTGCGGAAATAGCCCCCACATAGGCGTTCCCGAACACAATTGCGGCCTGCGCACCTACACCCGCCGCACCAATCGTGTTCGCAATGGTATTGAGACTGAGTATTGCGGCAAGGGGCTTGTCTACATCGCGTTTCAACCGGTAAAGACGAATGCCCACTTTACTCCCCGCATCACGGGCTGCCCGGACAAAGGCCGGTGTAATACTCAGCAGAACCGCTTCCAGAATGGAACAGACAAACGAAACCGACAATGCAAGAACTGTAAAGAACAGCAACTTTCCCATCATTTTTCCTCAAAACACAAGATTGCAGATATCGCTTCTCATCTTATCGGTATCCTATCACAGCTCCAGTTGCATCGCTCTCCATTCATGGTCCGGATATTCACACCTGTCGCCCGAGAAGTCAAAAAACATGACAAAAGTTCATCGCCCCCTCAACTTGTTCTGTTATACTGAATTGTAGAATCGCTTGTAAGGACGTGGTCTTGAAAGAATTGCAAGCTTTGTTCAGCGTTTTCCTGGAATCCAGCCATCCGGAAGAAGTACTCGATTGTTGTGTTGTCGGTTCCGTTGATGAAGAAGACCCCAGGAACGTGATTCTGGAACTCAGACAGCAATTGACAGACGCATTCACCGAGTCATCCGGCGAACAGGAACAGCGCTTCAAGCAACTGGGATATCGCTACTATCATTCGGGTTACCCCGTTGTCAATTTGATTGCCATTTTGAACTTCTTCCATCATGGTTTTATCGGGTCACTGTCCGAGCAGGGAATGTTGAGCCAATACTACACCCGTATCAACGACTTCTTTAACGATCTGAAGAATTACACCACCAAAGGCTACCTCTACAAGGACCTGGACGAGCTGGAATTCGTTTTCATGTCAGAATTTCGTAATCGTCATGAGGTGAGCCCTCATATGAAATGGGTTCAGCGGGTGATTCAGGCCATCCGCACGGATGACGAATCACTGTTGCCCCCACTGGGACAAATGAAGGTGGAATTGAACGAGTGGCTGGCAAAACCGGAAACCATTGTGCTGCTGGGTGACGAACAGGACTGGATTCGGATTCTTCACCATTCCATTGAACAACTCGCCACCACACTGGCCCAGGACTTCCCCCAACGGAATTATCTGCAGATGTTTATCATGGCGAAGGAAATCGGGAAGAAAACCCTTTATTTTCTTCATACCTTGAATGACCTGTATCTCTCCTATTACCAGAATCGGGAAAAACGATTTGTTGACTATGCCCATTCCGCTCTTGAGGACCGGAAACTGTCCCATATCACAATGCTTCACATCAAGAACCTGGAAGCCATGACGAGGATCTGGGGAGAAACGGCACGCAACATGATTATTCAGAAAGTCCAGTCTCTCGCCTCCCGCACCCTGGATGCCATCAGCCCGTCGGGCTTCTTCATGGATGATCAGAAGGGAAAACTGTTTCTCTTTGTTCCGGACCGGTATGGAGTGGATCTGGTAGGCCCCCTGCGAAAACTGAAGAAGAACCTGGAAGAGATTTCGCTGGAATACGAGGGCAACAGTATTGCCTTCCGGATCTCAACAGGAAGTATCGCTTTTCAGGAAGGGGAATTGCTGAGCCGTGATCTGATCCAGAAACTGCTGGCGTTCGTCTCCACAAGGGCCGAACTGGACGAAGATGGTTTCTACTATCTGGCCGCCGACCAGAAGAAACCGGTCATTGAAAGCATCATCCGCAGTTATCAGCAAATCCAGTTCATTCAGAACACCCTCAACGAGAAAAACATTCAACTGTATTTTCAGCCCGTCGTTCAAATGGAAAGCCGCGAGGTATACAACCTGGAAGCACTGGCCCGAATCATAACACCGGACGCCATCATTTCAGCCAAAGACTTTATTCAGACCGTATACGATCTGGGCATGATTCTCAAACTGGACTCCCTTGTATTTGAGAAAATCCGGGATTACCGGGACCAGATCCGAAAGGTGACAGACAAGATCTTCCTCAACGTCAGCCCCCATTCGTTGAAATCGGCGGCCTTCCGCAACCTGCTCAACAGGACGGTGGCGGAACTGAAACGATCCGGGCTGAGTCTGACGATTGAACTGACCGAACAGGCTGTCCTGGAGAATGTAGACGTCATCCGGTTCATCAATGAACATTATGGAATCAAGTTCGCAATTGATGATTTCGGGACGGGGTATTCCTCTCTGTTCACGGTCGCGTCACTGTCCCAAAGCGGGGCCGTTAAGTACCTCAAGGTGGACGGTGAGATGATTCGGGGTATGGAGACATCCCAGGAAACCTTCAAAGTGGTCAACACCATTGTCAACATGTCCTATGCGTTGCGCCTCCAGACCATTCCGGAGTATGTGGAAACGGAAACCATCGCCTCACGACTGATTGAAATGGGATGCAAGATCGGACAGGGGAATTATTTCTGTCCCGCATCACCCATTGAGTCTATCGTCAAGAACTGAGGCCGGCTTACGACTACCCTCTGAGAAATCAAGCAAAAATGGCATGCTGCGCATGGCAAACCGCCACGGCCAGTGCATCGGACACATCCAGTGGCTCTCCGGACAGGTCCACGTTCAGTTCACGCTGCATCAGGAAACGCAGCTGTTCCTTGTCTGCCTGTCCATAACCCGCAACGGTTTTCTTCACCGCATTGGGGGCATATTCAGCAACCGGTATACCCTTCATTCCCATCAGGGCAATCACCACCCCCCTGAGATGAGCCAGTTTCACCGTTGATTTGACATTGGCACCGTAGAAAATGTCCTCCAATGCCACGACTTCGGGCCGATAAGCCGTAATCAACTCCAGCAGTTTATGATGACAATCCGGTAAGGTGATCCAGAGGTCCTTCTTCGGAAACCGCAGGGATCCAAAAAAAACAGGGGAACAATTTCCCCTGCTGTCCGAATCTACAATCCCAATCCCGGTTACGTTGGTTCCGGGGTCAATTCCCATAATCCGCATCAATCTTCCAGTTCGGCCTCATCAAAATCCATGTTGGACCAGACATTCTGGACATCATCGTGGTCTTCAAACGCGTCCAGCAGTTTCATCATGGATTCCAGTTTCTTTCCTTCCACGTGCGTGGTGTTACTGGGAATCATGGAGAGATTGGCTTCCCGGATGGGATAGCCGTTTTCTTCCAGGGCAGCCCGAACGGGCTCAAAATTCTCAATATCGGTATAAACGCCCCAGGTTTCCCCTTCATCCAGCAGATCTTCCCCGCCATTTTCCAGAACGGCTTCCAGGAGACCATCCTCCTCAACTCCGTCTTTTTCAACAATGACGTATCCCTTGCGGCTGAACATCCAGCTGACGGAACCATTTTCGCCCAGATTGCCGTTGTACTTTGAAAACAGGTGACGGACTTCCGGCGTTGTCCGGTTACGGTTGTCCGTTACGCACTCCACAATGATGGCAACGCCACCGGGACCGTACCCTTCGTAGGTCACCTCCTCGTAGGTCACCCCTTCCAGTTCACCCGTTCCCTTCATAATGGCCCGTTTGATGTTATCTGCCGGCATGTTCGCCGCTTTACCTGCGGCTATGGCAGTACGAAGTCTTGGATTTGCATTCTCATCACCACCACCCATGCGGGCAGCAACGGTAATTTCCTTGATGAGACGCGTGAAGACCTTACCCCGTTTGGCATCTTCGCGTGCCTTCTTATGTTTGATATTTGCCCATTTGGAATGTCCAGCCATATCTTCTCTCCATTGTTTGGGTTATACGGGAACCCGTACCGGGTAATTCTAACATATGCAGGGAACTAGAGCATGAAAATCGCGGCTGAATCCGACTTCAGTTCCTCATAGATCATCCGGACAGAATTGATGGTCCGGCACATCGGACAGCGCTCCGACCACTCATCCATCAGTTCATGGCAATTGTCGCAACTGAAACGGAATGACAGCACGTTGGAACGTTCCACGAGTTCTTCCATATACTGGAATGCCGTTCGCATATCACCCTTGCGGAAATAGATACGGGCAAGATAGTGGGGCAATGCCGGAATATATTCCACTTCCCCTTCCAGATTCTCGAAAATCTCACGGGCCTTCTCCAGCATTTCCAGTCTGTAATACAATTTTCCCAGATAGAATCGGGCAAGCAGATGATGGTTCTCGTTCAACATGATCTGGCCCAGCTCCTCAACAGCCCGCTCGGGTGTTCCAACCGTCAGCAGATGATCCTCAATCATTTGAAGGAAAATTACAATCCGGGTGTTGGAAAAACCACGCTTCAGTAGATCCAGCATTTCCTCTTCCCGTCCCTCAGCCTGCAGCAGCTCCGCACAGCGGACATAAGCGGGAGCGAAACCCGGAAAATCAGCGATCAATTCTTTCATCATCCGGAGAGAGGCGTTCTTCCTGCCCAGTTCATACCGCAGTTCGGCACCTTCGGACGAAGGGAATCGGGTATTGTCTTCCTTGCGTCCCTTCCGGTAGGTTCGAAATGCAACTTCCCACTCTCCGATCCGCTTCAGGTAATCGAGCAATGCCCGATACGCGGCCGGACGGCTCTCCCGCGGAAGTTTCTGAACCAGTTTGGTGAGCGTTTCTGACGTCAGGTCCGTTTCGTTTTCAGGCCCAAGTGTCTCCAGTATCTTGAGAAATGCCTGAATGGTGGGTTTCTTCTGAAATGCCCGCCGGAAACAGTCCATTGCAGGTTCACCCTGTGAAAGACGTTTGAAAATGACGCCCATGGTCATCAGGATGTCATAGTTGGTGCCGGATTTCCGGTAAGCACGCTGAATTTCTGAAAGGGCTTCATCGTAACGGTCCGCGTACAGGTGGTTCAACGCCTTGATGAAATTACGGTTTGACGACCACGTCAGGTTCTCACCGAGACGAATGGAACGATACATCAGGAATGTAATGAGTATGCCCGCAAGAAACACGAAGATGAGCACGTCGTCCATCAGCACACTGAGACCGAAGGGCAGTTTGAATGAGGTCGCCAGCAATTCTTCATTCAGATAGAAAGCGGTACCAATGAACAAAAATGCGAGGATGACGGCCAACGCCAGCAGGATATGTCTCAACTTCATGCATCACCTCTGATAAGGCACGTTTCGAATCAGCGTAAACGCCCGGTAAATCTGCTCCAGAAGCAAAACCCGGGCCCATTCGTGAGTCAACGTCATCCGGGAAAGCGAAAGAACCGTATCTGCACGCTGCACAACAGGCTCACTGAACCCGTTTTCGCCACCCACCAGGAATACCAGGTCTCTGGACCCATAGGTCATTTCCTTTTCCAGAAAAGCCGCGAACTGGCGGGATGTCATGGACTGTCCGTCTTCACTCAACGCAATCACATGGTCTCCCGGACCGATACGGCTCAGAAACCCTTCGCCCTCCTGCACCGTCTTTCGATTCGGATCCGCCCCTTTGTCCGACTTGAACACCACTCGTTCCAGCGGGTGAAACCGACGGATCCGTTTCAAATAGCCATCTTCCAGCTGGACCAGGTTGCGTTCCCGCGTCCGGCCCGGCCATATCGCACTAATTTTCATCCCGACGGATCAGCTTTTCCGCATCCGCCCAGAGACTTTCCAGGTCATAGAAAGCGCGTTTTTTTTCCGAGAAGATATGGACAATAACTTCTCCGAAATCCATCAAAATCCACTCTGCCAGATCATATCCTTCCACACTGAAGGGTTTCATTTTCACCTGGCTCAGGATCTCATCTGCAATCGCCTGATTCTGGGTAGCGGAGGTTCCGTGTGTAATCAGAAAATAGTCCGCCACCGTGGTAAGCTCCGTCACCCTCAGCACGGAAATATCCTGCCCCTGTTTCTCTTCTGCCGCCCGGGTGATCGTATCCAGCAACTCCATCTACATTTCTCCGTTTGTATATAGTTGATGATCGTAAATGTATGCAAGTACTTTCGGGTTCATCATATCAGATGGGTTCCCCTTGTTCAAAACGATTTTTCGAACCTGAGAAGAGGATACAGGCCAGTCCGGAACCGGCAGAAGAACGACTCCTTCAGGTTCCCTTTCAAGCCGTTCTACACGCTCGATGTGCCCGCAGATTGTGGACTCCATCCGTTTCACCGCGTGTGCATCGGGAACCTCTCCTTCCCGTGTCGTAAACAGTATGTTGTAATTCTTCAGTATTGCTTCCCAGTCCTTCCATTCAAAGAAGCTGTTCAGATTATCCATTCCGGTAATAAAACAGAATCCTTCCGTTCCATACCGGTCAGAGAGTTCAGCCAGCAAATCTATGGTATAGGAAACACCCCCCTTCTCCCGTTCCATATCGGATACCGAGATGAGCGGTTCCCTTTCTATCGCAAGGCACAGCATCTGATAGCGGTGATCAAAATCAGTCAGGGATTTGTTCAGTGGATGTTGATAGGCGGGAACCAGGATCATTTCGTCCAGAACGTTCATATCAAGAATATGACGGCATACACCGATATGACCCCGATGAACCGGATCGAAACTGCCCCCGTAAATTCCGATCATTTACACCTCATCCAGATATGCTTTCTTGTCCACACTCTCGGCCTCCGCCGTTTCCATGACCCCCGGGATAGGCGGAATGGCCGCGACCATCCGGCCCGTCTGTTCAACCAGGTCCCTCAGTCCGGTTCCATCAACGGCGGATATCCGGAAAAGCGGGACATCATGGGCCTTACACCATCCTTCCAGTTCATCCAGATCGGCATCCTGGTGCAAAGCATCCATTTTGTTTACAACTACAAGATAGGCCCGATCCAGCATCCTGTCATTGAAACGGCGAATTTCTCCGCGAATTGTCTCCAGTTCCTTCAACAGGGACCCGTGTGGCTCTGCCCCGTCCAGCAGGTGGAGCAGCATGCGGGTTCGCTCGATGTGCCGCAGGAACCGGATACCCAGACCTTTTCCGTCAGCGGCTCCTTCAATGAGTCCCGGAATGTCCGCCACGACAAAACTGGAAAATTGATCGTATGTCACTACGCCAAGATTGGGGTGGAGCGTGGTAAACGCATAATCTTCGATTCGGGGCGTGGCGCTGGAAATGCGGGAAATCAGGGTGGATTTCCCCGCATTGGGAAAACCGACAATGGCGACATCGGCGATCATTTTCAATTCCAGACGGACGCGGAAAGGTTCAATCTGCTCTCCCTCTTCACAATAACGGGGAGCACGATTCGTTGCCGTCACAAAACGGGCGTTACCCCGACCACCTCTACCGCCTTTCTGGATCACGGCACGTTGCCCATCCTGCAGGACTTCGCCCAGTAGTTCCCCGGTTTCCGCATGCCGGATAATGGTTCCCACCGGAACCTTGATTTCACAGGATTCACCGGTCCGGCCATGCATCTTCTTGCCCTTCCCATGGACACCGCGTTCCGCCCGGTAATGCTGTTTCGCCCTGACCTTCAACAGGTTGTTCTCGGATGCATCGCCAACAAAGACAATATCTCCACCATCACCACCGTCACCGCCATCGGGACCGCCTTTCGGAACATACTTCTCCCGTCGGAAGCTCATGCATCCGTTGCCACCGCTGCCGGCCTGAATTTCAACTACCAGTTCATCAACAAACATGTCCACTCCATAAACAAGAAAAGGGGGCTTTTTCAAGCCCCCGGCAGGAAATCAACAGCGTTATTTAATGAAGCGTTTCCTCAATATTCACGAACTTGCCCATCCGGCCACGGTCCCGAAACCGTACGATGCCGGTGGCAAGTGCAAACAACGTATCGTCTTTCCCACGGCCGACATTCTCACCGGGCTTGATCCGGGTTCCACGCTGACGAACGATAATAGAACCGGCATTTACCAGTTGTCCGTCCTGACGCTTCACACCCAGTCGCTTGGCATTGCTGTCTCGACCGTTCCGTGAACTGCCCTGTCCTTTCTTATGAGCCATGGTTTACCCCTTAATCGATTCAATCTTCAGTATTGTGTGGCTCTGACGATGCCCTTTGAGCCGCTTATACTGTTTCCGTCTCTTCTTCTTGAAGACCAGGATTTTTCTACCTTTTTTATGCTCCAGAACCTTGGCGGATACAGCCGCGCCATCCACGTAGGGGGCGCCGATCTTCACGCTGTCATCCGTACCCAGGAGTTTTACCTTGTCCAGATCCACCGTGCTGCCCTCTTCCGCCTGCAGCCGGTCAACGACCAGAACCTGGCCTTCTGTTACCTTGTGCTGCTTGCCCTGGGTTTCGACGATTGCGTACATGCCCGTGTCCTCCATGAAATCTCATCAGTCAGCGAATGAATGTATCACACGCAGTCTTTATCCGTCAAGCGGTATTCGATTCAGACGAAAAAACGCCCCATCCGGAGCGACTTGTCCGTTCAGAAAATTGGTAGCGGGGGTGGGATTTGAACCCACGACCTCCGGGTTATGAGCCCGACGAGCTACCTGACTGCTCTACCCCGCGTCACCGGTCTACCATTATAGGCGCTGACTTTATGCTGTCAAGTGAATTGAAGAAGAAATGTCATCCCGGCAGGATATTCGTCCGGCTGAACAAATTGCCAGATGTGCAAGAATGGCATAGGATTTGCTATATTCGATGGCATGGAGGTGCGTATGATTCAGGGTGTGCGAATCAGTATCGTCGTTCTTCTGCTGGCCGGACTGGTTTCATTTCCGACAGCAGGCCAGGAAATCAGCGTGGAAACCAGCGTCAAATCGGGATATGCCTGGCGCGGAAAAACCGTCAGTGACGTGCCGGTGTTCCAGCCGCGGATTGCCTTCACCGGCAATTATCTGTATGCAGAGGTCTGGGGTAACATGGAGCTTGCGGATGACAACAACCAGGCATTTGAATTCAACGAAGTGCAGTATACGCTCGGCATGGAAAGACAATGGGGGCGCATGTTCTTCAGCTCCGGGCTGATCCATTACACCCATCCCGGTATGGACACCGCCGACACAACCGAAGTGTATCTGGGCGTGACCGCCACCACCCGTTTCTCTCCTACCGTGATCATCTATCGGGATATTCATGAAATTGAAGGCACCTACATCCAGTTCAGCCTCTCCCACTGGATCCCTCTTCCCTGGCACAACACGGACGGTCTGGAGCTGTTCGTGATGGCAGGATACGGAGACAGCAGTTACAAAGAAGGCCATTTCGGGGAAAACATAAAAGACGGTGTTTCCGGTCAGGGACCGGGATCAGGACACGGAGACGGACCCATGAGGCAACCGTCCCTGTCCTCCGGATTGGCTGATTATGGTATCGGTATGGAACTGCCCGTCCGGCTGGGTCCCGGCATGCTACGCTTCAGTATCCTGTATACAAACCTGGCGGACAGTGACATGCACAGTCCGCGGTTTCCGGATGAAGACAGTCGTCTCGTAGCGGGTATCACCTATACCCTGCGGTTCCCGCTGAACCGGTAACCGGAATCACGCATCTGCATTCGACCATTTGGTCGAATCAGCCCGGCTAAACGCGGCAGAAATTGTCGAATTTTTCTTCTTCAGCGCCCCCCTGTTGCCATATCATACTTATTTGCTATCACTTCAAGTTCTGGCACGGAACGTGCTTTATCCCATCGTGAAACCGAAACGGGAGGGTAAGAAATGAAAAGAATCATCACAATCGCAGCAGTCCTGGTACTGGCACTGTCCGTAATGGCAAATGGCAATGGTGGCGGAAACGGCGGTGGTAACGGTGGTGGCCAGAACGGCTCAAGCGGTACCGGCAGCAACGGTGGCTCAGGGGGCATGAACAATGCCTATTTTTATGGTAATGGCACCGGCCCGCTTTTTGACTTTGACGCGGAAAGCATCGCAACACTCACCGGAGAAGTGATCGGATTCCAGGACGGCTCCGGAACCGGGGAAAACCTGTACCGGCCCGTCCTGCTCGTAGACGGTGTGGAGTATGTGGTCAGCACAGGTCCGGTATGGTTTATGGAACAACAGGACATCGGTTTTGAAGTGGGTCAGCTGATCACCGTCACCGGTGCTGTGACCACCAATGAGCAGGGTCAGAATGTCATCATAGCAGCCGAATTGACACTGGGTGATGAACTGTTTGTGTTGCGGGATGAGCTGGGCCATCCGGTCTGGACCGCCAGCCGTGGATCCAATACCGGCGTTCAAAACCGGAACACTTACCTGAACATTGAATATGACCTCACCAGTGAAATTCAGGTAGACGGAACCATCACCGCATTGACGGTCGGCAACTGCACGCCGGGGACCTATCCGGGCTATCAGCTGACACTGGATACCGGAGACACAACCTACAACGTTCATCTGGCTCCTTACTGGTATCTGGTTGATCAGAATGTACCACTGAATAGCGGCGATCTGATCGCGGTGACAGGCATGCCGGCTACGATCGAAACCGGTGACGGGACCCTGATTGATATCCTGGTGGCCCGGATCATCGAATGGTCGGATGAATCAGGCACCTTTCAACTGGTGCTTCGGGACGAGGACGGCCTGCCCCTGTGGCAGCCGCTCAGAGGCGGTCACGGAAACAACTGAGTCATAAAACACCACGCGGGAGGGACGTCGTCCCTCCCGTTTTCTTCCCGGATTGCAGCAATGACTGAAATCTGGGAAAATTCATTTATGAGTACCCATAAGCGAAAAGGCGGGAGAATCTGGATGACGGTTTCCGTTCTGTTTTTCAATGGACTGGTCATCTTTTTCCTGGTGTACCAGATAAAAGCACAACGGAATGCCTATCTGACCCTTCGCAGCGAGGACGGCTTTCTGCTCATGGACATGGCTTCCCGGCAACTGATTGATGCACTGGAGGACGATGTGAACGCATCCTCTGAAATCCGGATCCTGCTGAATCGCCTGGCTCAGAACCGGGATGTGGACTTTGTGCTGTTCCAGGATACGACAGGGACAGCCCGATTCTCACAACCGGTACAACTGGAAGCAGCCACACCTCCGTCACAGGACCCGGCGATCCTGGAAGCCGTCTATGCCAATGAGCCATTCACCCGGCTCATCCGTATGGCCGACCATGATTCACTGGAGTGCATCTGGCCCTTGTATACCGGACCCCGGTTAGCGGGGGTCCTGCGTGTCGGTCTTTCGGTATCATTCGTAAATATCCTGAACCGCCATTTCGGACGGACCATGGGAATCGCGGTGGGATTGATTCTGCTCCTCAACGGGGCATTCCTGATGCTCGTCCGGTTGAACCGGAAAGTGGTCCGTGACGGACAGACATTCCGCACCGTATTGAACGGCATATCGGACGGTGTATTGATTCGTCAGTCCAACAGGACGGTTCTTCAGAACGGGGCCTTCCAGAAGTTGTTTCCGGACAGAGTTCCGGATGCCCTGCTGGACTGCACGGACCATACCTGTTACATCACAATAGACGGCCGCCGTCTGCTGGTGCTTCGCAGCACCAGTGAACAGCTGTCCATTTTCATCGTCCGGGACGTCTCCATCGACCGGATTGCGGAAGAAACCACCGAGCGGGAAAAACGGCTGTTCAGCATGGGAAAACTGTCCTCGGTGTTTGCCCACGAAATCCGCAACCCACTCAACACCATTTCCATGATCGTACAACAGATGCAGGTTGGAAACGGATGCGCATCGGAAGAACGGGAACTATTGGACATTGTCAGCCGGGAGATTGACCGCCTGAATGAGCATGTTCAACAGTATATCCGTATTTCCAGGCTGCCCGCGATCCAACCGAAACCGACAGATATGCGTGATCTGCTAACGGATGTTGTTCAACTCTACCTGCAATCCCATCGGCGTGTCGACATATCTGTAGCACCATTGTCGGAACAGATGGATGTCACCTGGTCAGTGGATCCCGACCAGTTGAGAAGTCTGCTGACCAATCTGCTGGACAACAGCATTCATGCCGACGCAACTGAGATCCGACTTGCTCTCCACCGGGAACAGGATTATTTTGTTCTACGGGTCACGGATAATGGCTCCGGCATGTCTGAAGAGGTCCGGGAACGGGCATTTGAACTGTACTATACGACCAGAGAAAGCGGTAGCGGCCTGGGCCTGGCCCATGTCCAGCGAATCATGACCGCTCACAACGGCATGGTCTCACTGGTATCTGAACCGGGAACCGGAACCGAGGTGCAACTGTATTTCCCGGCTGAGGTTGGGAGGACGGCATGACGAAACAGATTCTCGTGGTAGATGACGAACAGCAGCAGCGGCAGGTGCTGTGCCGTTTTCTGACAACGGTTGGATGGAAAACACTGGAGGCCTCTTCCGCTGAAGCCGCTCTCAAAATAATGAAGAAAGATCCGGTGGACGCCGTGATATCGGACATGAAAATGCCCGGTGCCAGCGGACTGGATCTGCTACTCGATATTCGGAGGCAGAGTCACACCCTCCCCGTCCTGCTCATTACCGCATACAGCAGTGTAGACGACGCCGTCCAGGCCATGAAACAGGGGGCCACCGACTACATCACCAAGCCCGTAAATCTGAAAGAGCTGCAGACCAAACTGAAGAAAGCGATGGAACACCAACTGGTGGTTGAAGAAAGTGCCAATCTTCGGGAAGAACTGGTCCAGCAGCGGCTTTCTGAAACCATCCTGACGAAAAATCCGGCCATGCAACAGGTCCTGTCGCTGGCAGCACGGGCAGCCCGCGCTGACGTGCCGGTTCTTATCCTGGGTGAAAGCGGAACCGGAAAAGAACTGATGGCCCGGACCATTCATGGACTCAGCTCGCGAAAAACAGGCCCGTTCATCCCGGTAAACTGTGCGTCCCTCAATGCGGGGGTACTGGAGAGTGAACTGTTCGGCCACGAGAAAGGGGCATTTACCGGTGCCGGGTCCACCCGTAAAGGCCGCTTTGAGCTGGCCGCCGGAGGGACCCTCTTTTTGGATGAGGTGGGGGATATTCCACCGGAAACACAGGTGAAACTGTTGCGGGTGCTCCAGGAACTGGAGATTGAGCGGGTCGGCGGCAGTGAACGGATCCCGGTGGATTTCCGTCTGGTATGCGCCACCCACCGGAACCTCGGTCTCATGATTGATCAGGGACAGTTCCGAGAAGATCTGCTGT
>DAINNF010000033.1:0-22806 GCA_036736005.1 Acidobacteriota bacterium | reverse complement strand
ATCAATGGCGGTCCCATGATGGGCAAGAGTGTCCGTCAACTGGATGTGCCGGTGGTAAAAGGTACGTCGGGTATTCTCGTGTTTCGTGACGATGAGTTGCATGAAGTGGAAGAAGGGCCCTGTATCCGATGCGCCCGTTGCGTGGATGCCTGCGCGATGGGACTGATGCCCACGGAACTGGCCCTTGCCGCCCGGTTGAAAGAGGCGGATAAACTGAAAGACGCAATGGATTGTATGGAATGTGGAAGCTGTTCTTATGTGTGTCCCACCAACCGGCAGCTGGTTCATTGGATCCGCGTGGGAAAAGCGATTTTCCGGAATGCGAGAAGGAGCTGAGTGATGGATAAACTGTTAATAAAGTCTGCTCCGCATATTCATACACAGGAAGACCTGAAACGCGTCATGGTTGACGTGGTGATTGCACTTGTTCCGGCTTGTGCAGTCAGTATCTGGTTCTTCGGTTGGCGGTCCCTTACGGTTCTGGTGTTGGCATCCGTCAGCGCACTGGTTTTCGAAGCCCTGATCCTGAGAATGGCAGGTAAGGACAATATCCGGGAGACCGTTTTTGACGGTTCGGCATTGATTACCGGTATCCTGGTGGCCATGAACCTTCCCGTTACCGCTCCCTGGTGGATGGTGATTCTGGGCAGTTTCGTCGCCATCGTGATTGCCAAGCAGGTATTCGGCGGGTTGGGGTGCAATATTTTCAACCCGGCGCTGGTGGCTCGCGTGTTCCTGCTGATTTCATTTCCGGTGCAGATGACCAACTGGATTCTGCCGACCTATTTCTCCGGTGAAGCAGTGACGGCCGCCACTCCGTTGGGTCTGTTAAAGACAGAGGGACTGGGTGCGGTCAGCCAGGCATACAGTCACATGGATCTTCTGGTGGGTCATATCGGCGGTTCCATGGGGGAAATGTCTGCTCTGGCCCTGTTGCTGGGTGGTCTCTTCCTGCTGTCGAGGCGGGTGATTACCTGGGAAATTCCCGTATCGGTACTGGGGACACTGGCGGTGTTCACCGGGATTTTCTGGATGATCAATCCGGAGAAGTATGCCGATCCGCTGTTCCACGTTCTTTCCGGTGGCGCAATTCTGGGTGCGCTGTTCATGGCTACGGATATGGTCACGTCGCCCCTGACCCGGAAAGGCATGTTGATTTTCGGAGTGGGAATCGGATTGCTGACAGCGATTATCCGACTGTTCGGAGGTTATCCGGAGGGCATCTCATTTGCCATTTTGATCATGAACGGGTTTGTGCCCCTGATTGACAAGTACACTGCCCCACGGAAGTTCGGAATAGGAGGTGCGGCATGAAGGGATTCAAAGATGTCGTCATCCTCGTGTTGATTGCCGTCTTTGCTGCGGTGGCGTTGAGTGGGGTATACCTGGGAACAAAGGAACAGATCGCTCTGGCCAAACAGAGAGAACTGGAAGAGGCGTTGAAGAAAGTCTGTCCTTTCCTCAAAACGGACTATCAGGAATTGGAGTTGGCTGCGGACGGAAAGACCATTCCGGCCTATGCGGTGATTCGTGACGGGAAACTAACCGGTGCCGCACTGAAAATGGTGACTTCCGAGGGATTTGGCGGGAACATCACGCTGCTGGTGGGCGTAAATGCCGACCATGCGGTAACGGGGATTTATATCCTGGAACACAAGGAAACGCCCGGCCTGGGAACGAAGGCCGCTGATAAGGACTGGTGGGGACAGATGCTGGGCAAGACGCTTGATACGTTCACATTCAAGGTGAAGAAGGACAAGGGAGATGTGGATGCGATTACCGCTGCCACGATTACATCCCGCGCGGTGACCCATGCGGTCGGCCGGGCACTTGAGATATACAATCAGGTTGAAGAACAGGTGAAATCCCGACCGGAGAGTCCATCGGTCCAACCGGCGAAGGAAACAGACGAGAATGAGTCGTCGGCTGATGAGGAGGTGACCCATGGCTAAACATACTGTTGGCGGGCTGTTCAAGGAGGGCTTCTGGACCAGCAACCCTGTTTTTGTCCTGCTTCTGGGGATGTGTCCTGTCCTGGGTGTAACCAGCAGCGTCGAAAATGGATTGGGAATGGGTCTGGCCACGACCTTTGTCCTGTTCATGTCCAATCTGGTGGTTTCGCTTCTGCGACCGATAATTCCGAAGAAAATGCGGATTCCCTGCTTTATCGTGATTATCGCGTCTTTTGTCACGATCGTTGAGATGGTCACGCAGGCGTATACGCCGGCCCTGTACAAGTCGCTCGGCCTGTTTATTCCGCTGATCGTAGTGAACTGCATTGTGCTGGGTCGGGCCGAAGCATTTGCATTCAAGAACAACCTGTGGTGGTCGATGCTGGATGGTCTTGCCATGGGTATCGGGTTCACATTTGCCCTCGTATGCATGGGTGCTGTCCGGGAACTGCTGGGCAATGGTTCCCTGTTGAATATGGGGATGTTCGGCGAATCATTCCAGCCCGTTCTGATCATGATTATGCCGCCGGGTGCCTTTCTCACGCTCGGTTTTCTGCTGGCGTTCATGAATTATCTCAACCGGCGCGCCGCAAAACGCAAGGAGTCCTGACATGGATGTATCGACGATTTTCCTGCTTTCCATATATGCCATGCTGATCAACAACGTTGTGCTGATGCAATTTCTGGGCATCTGTCCCTATCTTGGGGTGTCCAAGAAGACCGAGACTGCACTGGGAATGGGAATGGCGGTCATTTTTGTGATGACACTGGCCACGGCATTTACCTGGATGATCGATCGGGGCATTCTGGTTCCATTGGATCTGGTGTTCCTGAGGACGATTGCGTTTATTCTGGTGATTGCCTCTCTGGTGCAGTTTGTCGAGATCTTCATGAAGAAGATGATCCCGGCCCTGTATCAGTCACTGGGTATTTACCTGCCGTTGATCACAACCAACTGTGCCATTCTGGGAACCGCAATTATGGCGGTGCAGAAACAATATGATTTTATGACGTCGGTCATATTTGCCATCGCAACGGGACTGGGTTTTCTGTTGGCCATCGTCATGTTCGCGAGCATTCGGGAGCGTCTGGACATGACGCTCGAGATGCCCGAGATATTCAAAGGGATTCCCGCTGCCTTGATTACGGCTTCCATTCTCTCCATGGCCTTCATGGGTTTCACCGGCCTGGTAAAGATGTAAAATGACGGGGGGTTCACCCCCCTGTTCTTTATCCGGGAGGAAACGTGAAACGGCTGATTTTCCTGATTATCGCATTTATTCTCCTGATCGGTTTCTGGTACTACAACCGAACTTGGCGGACATTCTATCAATTGGAGACCACATTCTACGCAATGGGCGGTATTCCGGTGGAAGTGAAGGGGTACCACATCAGCCGCAGTCGATTTGAAAAGGCCGCGACCCGTGTCCGCGAGCGGTTCGAGGAATTGGAACAGCAGATGAGTACATATCGGGCAGCCAGTGATATTTCCAGGGTCAACAGGGAAGCTGCATTAAACCCGGTTGTTGTACCGGAGGAGACTTTCCTTGTTTTACAGGCTGCGGTGAGGATTTCAGCGGAAACCGGTGGTATGTTTGATATCACGGCACGTCCCCTGATCCAGTTGTGGAAGAGGGCCGGGAAGGAGAACCGTCTGCCGGAACCGGGGGAAATTGAACGTGTAATGGCTCACGTTGGTTCCGACAAGCTGATCCTGGACCCGGCAAAAAGGTCCGTTGCTTTTGCGGTGCCCGGGATGGAAGTGGACCTGGGAGGGTTGGCGAAAGGATACATGTGTGACGAGGGAATTCGCATCTTGAGAGAGGAGGGAATTCCAAGAGGCATGGTCAACGCGGCCGGCGACCTGGTCCTGTATGATGATCGACACAAGACGGAACCGTTTCATATCGGTGTTCGTTCTCCGGATTCACCCGCAAATGTCATGGACAGAATTGAGGTGGATCAGGGAGCTGTCATGACATCGGGCGATTATGAGCGATATGTCACCATTGAGGGGAAGCAGTACTCCCATATCCTGAATCCCACCACCGGTTATCCCGCCGAAAAATGCCGATCCGTCACGGTTCTGGGTCCTAACGGTATGGATGCTGACGCCTATGCAACTGCTGCAGCCATTCTGGTATCGGAGGGCAGGCCGACGAAGGGATTCATTCCGGAAACATATACAGTCATGGATCCAGTTGTCGCCGGCATTGCACAGTGAATAACATTTGCAGTTTGCGGGTAGGTAAATTGCGTCTGCACTTTTTATGAAAGTGCCGGTATAATGACCTCAAACCCGAAAAGCGGATTCATGACAACTGAAGCATATTTCGTATTCGTCCCAACAATTGATCCGGATGTTCACCAACTGAACCCGGAGCGGCTCGAGAACCTGGTGAAGGATTCCGGTCTGGATGCCGCCACATTGAAGAATGCGTTCATCGGCAACGGATTCGGCTGCCCCCGTCGAAGCCTGGACTATAAGCCGGTTCAGTATCTTGCGGAGGCGCTGGCCGTTCATGAGATCCCTTACTTGTATTCAGGAACACAGGAATTGGACGAAATCCCGGTGCACGATGCCCGGAGGATCAGATGGCAGGGAGATTCACTGTCCATCGAGGCATCTGAAGGACAATGGATCGTGCCGTTGACGGAGCCACTGGCTGTTGCCGGTGAAGGAAAGTGGAACGAAGCTTCCATGCAACGCAACGCGATAGGATCAAAATGGGTCATTATTGCCACAAAAGAAAAAGCATTTCGGTTCAGTCCCCAAGCGGTTGTTGTGGAAGGGATTGCGGATGCCAGCAAATTCTCGCATGTACACGGCGTGATACGCCTGCTGGAAGAGATCTTCCGGAACAGTGGCCAGGTTTACGTGGACAGTTCATTTGAATCGCTTTCCGGTGTACTGAGTAGAAACGCGGACCGGTATGCGGCTTTTCTTGTTCTTGCGCTGAGAAGCAACCTGTTTGAACAGAAAATTCCCGACAAATGGCTGACTGCTGTTGAAAAGGATGAGACAGAGGTGACCACGTCGCATGCGGTTTATCGCGGGATCGAAATGTGGAAACATGAGCTGGCCAGATTCCGTTACCAGGCACTGGACAGGGGAAGCGTGTTCCTGGTGATATTCCTGGTTGCCGTATTTGCCGGATTCCGATACAACAGTCCGGCTATTCTGGCCGGTGGGGTTGGTGCATTATGTCTGGGAAGTGTTCTGCAGTTTTTCCGGTTGATGCGACTTCGCAGTTGGATCCAGGACCTGCCGACGTCAAAACTGCGTTCGGTGTCCGCCGGGTTCGTTGAGGTCAGTGGTCGGGTTCACGCAGACAAGGTTTTCATTTCACCCATATCGGGTGCGCGATGTGTATATTTCCGCTACCGGAAAGAAAAGCGGGTTCAAACAAGGGATGGATACCGATGGCAGAAAGTGGAAATCGGGGAGGCATACCCGGAGAACTGCTTCCTGGATGACGGAACCGGTGTGATCTCCCTGAACCTGAAGAACGCCGCATTCATGCTCAGTACGAAGTATAAGACACATAACACATATCTGAATATGCTATCGGGTATTCCGGTAATGGGTGATCACAATGTTCGATATGTTGAGGAATATCTCCAGGAAGGGCAGACGGTGTACGTGATGGGAACTGCGACACCCACTAATCCAATCCGTCTGTTCGGTCAATATGTCTCCACCATCAAGAAGAACCCGGAGGTGATGAAACAGTTCGATCTGAATGGGGACGGTAAGGTCGACGAAGCGGAGTGGCAGCATGCTGTGAAGCTCTTGAGACGGAAATTTCTGAATCACATGGAGAACAGGGGCCAGAGCTTCAGTCTGATGATGGATTACCATCCGGACACCAGAATATTTCTGGTATCAAACGAGAAGGAAAGTGCATTGCTGCAGAAACTGGGATGGCGGATTCCCGCCTATTTTGCAGCAGGGTTGATCACGTTTGTCATATTTGTATGGACCGTATTGAACATATTAGGGAGGTATGCATGATGGGTCTGGTGGTTTTGGCGGTGATTGTTTTTTTATTGATTCTGGCGGTGGTGTACATCATTGGAATGTACAACCGGCTGATATCATTGAAAAACCAGGTCCCGCAGTCGTTTGCGAATATTGATGTGCTGTTGAAACAGCGTCACGATGAATTGCCGAAGCTGGTGGAAGTGGTAAAAGGATATGCTTCGCATGAAAAGGAAACCCTGGAACGGGTAATCCAGGCACGGAACCAGTATATCTCGGCCGAGTCAATCGGTGAGAAGCTGGAAGCAAACAACATGATCACAGCTGCACTTCGGCAGTTGTTTGCATTGTCCGAGAGCTATCCCGACTTGAAGGCAAATGAGAATTTCCTGAATCTTCAGCGGCGGATTTCGGAGATTGAAAATGCGATTGCGGATCGTCGTGAGATGTACAACTTCACGGTAACGAACTTCAATACCGTGATTGAACAATTCCCCGAAGTGATTCTGGCCGGCATGATGAAACTGGAGAAGTTTCCGCTGTTCAAAGCAGAGGAGGACGACCGACAGGACGTTTCCATCTCGTTTTCAAACTGAACCACATACTCGCAAGCTGATTGAAAGGAAAGGGCCCACCGTTGGATGGGCCCTTTTTTGTTACTTCGGAATTCATGGGGTTATCTGGATTCTTCCTGCCATCCTGTGAAAACCCGATTTCGAATCAGGTCTTCTGTCTTGTACGGAGCCGGATCGCCACCGAGATACGTGTGGAACCATTCCAGATGGGCATTGTAGTAGACCGGCATGGACTTGACGGAATCGGGCCAATGGCCGTCATTGGAGAAGACAATTAACTCGGAAGGCACATTCATTTTCTGTAAAGCTGTAAAAAACTGAAGACTCTGGGTATACGGAACACGGTAGTCCCGCTCGCCCGTGATGACGAGACAGGGTGTGCGAAAGGCCTTCACATAGGTTGAAGGGGAAGCCCGGTGATAGTATTCCGGATTCTCCCAGGGCGCACCGCCGTTGTCCCAGTTGGGGAACCACAGTTCCTCGGTACCGTAGTACATGGATGTCAGGTCAAAGATGCCCATCATGGACGCCAGTGCCTTGAAATGTTCGTTGTGTCCCTCGAGCCACATCATGGCATAACCGCCCCAGGACCAGCCCATTGCTCCCATACGATCGGGATCCACATAGGGAAGGGCGGCCAGTGTTTCCGTGACACGGTTGATGTCTTCCATAACTTTGCCATCATAATCGCGGGAGATGGCGGCTGTGAAATCCTGACCGTAACCGGTGGATCCATGAGGATTGGGAAATGCAACGACATAGCCGGCTCCCGGATACACCTGCCAGTCGCCCCTGAAGGAATCGGACCACATCATCTGGGGTCCACCGTGCACATTCAGAATCAACGGGTATTTCCGGTCCGGATCGAAATTATGGGGCTTGACAATGAAAACCTGAATCTTTTTCCCGTCGGCCCCGTCAACCCAGATGCTTTCCGCGGGCCGGATATCCACAGCTTCCTTCGTGGCGCTGTTGAATTGGGTCAGCTGCCGTGGCCTGCGGTCGATTGCGGGACGGAATTCCCAGATTTCATAAGGGTCACCGACGGCGGACCGGATAAATATGATTGTGCCGTCGGGTGAAATCCGGAACTCGCGAATGGCATGGCCTTCAATGACCGGCTTGATCTGACCGGTTGAAAGACGGACCTGGTAGAGGGTCGTATATCCGGCTTCGGGAACCGTGAAGTAAATGGTCTGGCTGTCCGGGGACCATTCAAATGACTGTATCCAGTTTTGAATGTGTTCGGTCAGAAAGGTTGTTCTGCCGTTTGTCCGATCATATATGGCGAGACGGAAGCGATCGGATTCATACCCGGGAATTTTCTGCAGCCGGAAAGCAATATAACGACCGTCGGGAGAATAGGCCGGATCACCATCAAATGCCTCATTGGCACCTGTGATGTTGGTATGTTTTCCGGTTTTCAGATTGATCAGCAACAGATCACTGTTGGTCGATTCAGCTTTGTCGCTGTCCGGATTAATCGTTACACAAATTTCCGTGCCATCGGGAGACAGCACAAATGCACCCCCGTAAGTCGGGTAGTCGTTTTCACCTTCTGTGAGCGCGTCTGTTTTTCCCGACTGCCGGTTCAGATGAAAGAGATGGTCATACTGAAAATTCCGGTACGCCGTCCAGTGACGATACAGGAGTCCGGTAGCATGGTGGGCCTGTGTCGGTCCGGTTTCCAACTGTTCCTGTGAGGTTTTGTTACAGTCGTCATTTGCACCGCATTCAGGAAAGATGCTGGAGGAGTAGAAAACGCTGCTGTCAAGGGGCGATACATGATACTGATTGATACCGGTGGATATGGCTGTCAACTGTGCGGGATCTCCTCCCTGTGTGTCCAGCTGCCAGACCTGATTGCTTTTTCGGCGATTGGAAAGAAAGTAAAAGCGGTCTCCGTTTCCGGACCAGGATGGGGAAGATTCAAGGCTGTCTCCACGGGTGAGTTGATGCACGCTGCCATCCTCACGGTTCAACATCCAGATATGGGAGGCATGTGAGCCTTTTTCAAGATCACTGTCTGTCAGGGTGAAAAGAACCCGCGTCCCGTCCGGGGAAATGGAAAGCTGGCTCATGTACTTCAGCGCGTAGAGATCCTTGATTGTAAATGCCCTTCTGGATTGGGGGCTGGCAGGAAACGGGAGGAGCAGAATGGCGAAAATTGAAATCAGGATTTTTTTCATTACATCCTCCAGGAATTGAATTTTATCTTACGTTGATTGAACGGTATCACCGCGAGACTGCAGTTTCAGTTTCAGCCACTGGCCCAGAATATCGTAGCTGAAGATGGCAAAAAACACCATCAGGACCGGGGGTATCAGTAGCCAGGGGGCCACTCTGGCAGCGCGCATTCCATCCATGATCATACCACCCCAGCTCGGCACAGGGGGCTGAACCCCGAGGCCCAGGAAACTCAATGTGGCCTCCACCAGGATCAGGTTGGCCATGTTGAAAGTGGCTGAAACCATCACAGGTGCGATACCGTTCGGAATGAGATGAAAACGGAGCAGGTGGGTGAACGGTGCGCCGGTTGCATAGGAATACCTGACAAAATCCAGTTGCTTCAGGCGAAGAGCTTCATTGCGCATATAACGTGCCGGCACAACCCAGCCCATAATTCCCAGGACAAGGGAAAGGCTCCAGATATTCAAGCGGAACAAGCCGGCGACCATGACGAGCAGAAAGAACAGGGGCAGGGCATAGAATCCTTCTACAAAGCGACCGAACAGGCGATCCGCCAGTCCTCCCGCATAGCCGGAGTACGCGCCAAGCGGAATTCCGATCAGGAGTGAAACAAGCGTGGCAAACAACCCCACGAGGATCGACACGTGAGCTCCGAGGATCAGGCGGGCCAATTGATCGCGGCCCAGAATGTCCGTTCCAAGTGGATGACGGAAGGAGGGCTTCAGCAGGGATTCTTCTGCATTCACTCGAAAGGGCGACCACTTGTACAGAGGAAGAAGGGTTTTATGTGAGGTTCTGGCGTGATGAGGCAGATCACGCTCCGACAGAACGGGCAATTCAGTCGTGGACCAGCTCATTTGAACCAGTAAGGGTGTGCCCAGCGCGAGCATCAAAAGAAGAACCAGAAAAACGGATGCGAGTTTAACCGGAAGCGTCATGTCGGATCCTCGGGTCCGTGAGCCGGACCAGTCCATTGGACACTGACAAACCCACATAGACGAAGGCGGTGCTGATCAGTGACATGGCCAACACAACGGGATAGTCGCGAAAAACGACTGCATCATAAAAGGTTTTTCCGATTCCGGGATAGGAGAAGATGGATTCCACGACGACAGCGCCGCCTACCAGTGCCGGAATCAGGAAACCGGAAAGGGTAAGGAACGGCGTCAACGTGTTTCTGACAATTCGAAATACGATGATCCGGGGTTTGACACCGCGACTTCGCAGTGCAAACACATAAGGGGTTTCCAACTGCTCCGTTATGGAACTCCGGGTAAATCTGGCCATGAATACGACTCCCGAAGCGGCCAGCGTTAAAGCAGGCAACGTCATGTAGTGAATGAGCTTGAAGGCCCGAAGAAGTATGGATTCAGCCGGCTCTGTGGATGGCATTCCGTGAGACGGAAACCAGCCCAGTCCAAAGGAGAAAAGCATGAGAAGAAGAATGCCCATTACAAAATCCGGAATCGCGTACAAGAGGTACAGAAACCACTCAACTGGGTGACTGCCTTCTCTTCCATGTCTTCGAAAGGCCAGCAGCAAACCCAGCATGATGCCGACGATCAGCATGAATGAGAGAGCGTACGCATTCAAGAGCAGGGAATTCACGAGGCGGCTCTTGATCAACTCGACCACAGGCCTCCGGTTGATCAGAGATTTCCCGAAATCTCCGTGAAGCGCAGATCCAAGCCATCGGATATAGGCACCCGGTAATCGTGTCCAGGACATGTCAGTCTCACGGGGTTGGGTGACACGTATACGGGGGTTTCGGGAGGCGGGGAGCACGGTGGTTCCGGCAGCCATGTAGACCATGGAGAATATGAGGAACATGACGATCAGAAAAGAGCAACAATAGCCCAGCAAGGCGCTGGAAACCCCGCGGATCAGTCCCCTGTTTGAAACACTGGACGCCATCACACCAGATAAACCCCGTTTACTGTTCTTCCCGGGTTACAAGTTGCAGAGGTTTGGGCACGAAGGCTTCCTGAACGCCCGGATACCAGCGGAAGATTCCGCGTGCAGAGGGCTGAAGGGCCCGGAATCGACTGTGAACGGCGATAAGCGCTGCAGGGTAGTAAAGGAAAAGGTACGGTTGATCATCGTGGATAATCTCCTGAGCGCGCATGAATAGGTTCATCCGGGCATCCGGATCCAGTTCCTTGTCCGAGAGATCCAGTATCCGGTCCAGTTCGGGATTGGAGTACCCGGTATCATTGTAACTTTCGGTTTCGCCGGGCGTGCGAAAGATCGAAATCAGAAAATCCGGATCGACCCCGGTAATCCATCCGCGGAAATAGGCATCATAATTGCCTGCATTTGTCTGTTCCTGAAATCGTCCCATGTCTACCTGCACAATATTCATCTGGATTCCATGGTCAGCCAGGGTGGACTGGTAG
Organism: Acidobacteriota bacterium; assembly: GCA_036736005.1. Taxonomy (GTDB): domain Bacteria; phylum Acidobacteriota; class Holophagae; order Thermotomaculales; family Thermotomaculaceae; genus DAINNF01. The sequence goes on along the minus strand of DAINNF010000033.1, from coordinate 11,711 downwards.
AATTCGGCAAATCTGGCGGCACGATCTTCACCTGTGGCCACCATGTAATCAAATTGAAACGGGACTCCCTCTTCGTCCTCCAGTTGACCATCCTTGTTCCGGTCTTCGATCCCTGCTTCCTGCAGAAGTTTCAGCGCCGTTGCGGGATCAAATGGAAACGGACGGACATTGTGGTTGAAGAACGGGGATTCCGGGTGAACGGGTGAGGCCGCGATCCGGTACTGACTGAAATAGGTGGCATCATTGAAGGATTTCCGGTCACAGAGATAGGCCATGGCCTGCCGGACTTTGCGGTGTTTGAAAAACCGGTTCGCATGGTTCCATCCAGTGAAGAAAAACGCCAGAAGGAAGTATTTTCGTTTCTGGAAATGAGACCTGAACTCATCGGAACCGGTCCTGAACTGCCATTCCATGGTGGAGATGGGGGACAGATCCAGTTCACCGTTCATCAGCATATCAAAGAGCATGGCATTCTGGTTGAGGATCTTGAATACAATGCGGTCCAGATGAGGCCTTCCGTTGAAGTAATCGTCGTTTGCTTCCAGAATGATATCAATATTCTTCTCCCATTTCACGAGGCGGTACGGACCGCTTCCAACCGGTTTCCAGTTGACAGGATTATCCTGAAGGGTGACATCTGTCCGGTCATAAAGATGTCTGGGAAGAATAAAAAAGTCCACAAATGCAGTCAGGGGATTTGCCACACCCTCTTTAAATTGAACGACGACGGTATGGGAATCTGTGGCGCGAAGTGATTCGACCAACTCAAAATTGGACCGGTATGTCCCCCAGAGAATGTCGGGATTCAGTGATTGTTCATACGTGAAAACGACATCGGCTGCGGTCAGTGGTTTGCCATCGTGAAAGCGGGCTTCCGGATGCAGGAAGAACGTGAGGGTCCTATGGTCCTCCGAGAGTTCCCAACGTGTGGCAAGCCGGGGGACAATCGTCAGGTCCCGGCCGAAAGTTACCAGTGAATCTGCAATCAGATAGATGATGTCCAGCTGGTCCGTATCATATGCTTCAAGGAAATTGAGTGTTTCAATCGGTCCGATTACGGAAACAAGTTGTCCACCGTCCACCGGTTGCAGAACAGCCTTGTCCTCCTCAGGCGTTACCGGTTTCACGTCTGCTGCCTGCCGACCACAGGCAAGAGGCAGCACCATCAACAGGGAGACAAGTACACATTTACGAATCATCACGCTCTCCAAATACAAGTTTGTCGAAAAAAAGGAAATAACCCATTGTTATCAGCATGAAACCAATCACGAAGCGAATTTTGCCGCCAATCAGAAAATAAACCAGACCCAGCGTAGCGGGGAGTTGATAGGAGGCATAACCCACCAGTCTGAATTGAATTGTACGACCGCCTTTCCGGTACAACTTCCACGCTGCGAGTGGTGTCATCAGTGTAACCAGACTGAACAAATAACCGATTCCATTGATGTAGGATTGACTGGCTATAGGTTCAATATAGGGATGAATGAGCGCCACCATGAGCAGATACAATCCAGGGAGCGCAATATTAATGATCGATCCGAATACACGAGCCTGTTTCAGGTCCATATCGCCTCCTGTTTCCATCATTATAGACCAGCGGCTGCCCCAGCGGCAACACCGCGGGGAATCACTCGCGAAATGCAAGCTCGATCGGTGAAAGCATATACCGGATCAAAAGCCGGCTGAAGCGCCAGCCTCCCACCGTGAAATTCCGTTTGAGCACTCGCCGTTCCCGAATCAGTCGCGGGATTGAGCGTATCCCGTCGCGGTTGGCCCGATAGAGGGTGACCAACAACTGGCGCCGGGAATGAGATCCGCTGAAGCGTCCGGCAGACCCTTTGCCGGTAAGTGCTGAAATGGCCTGAAAAAAATACCGCACCAGTGTAAATATCGGAGAAACCAGTATCCAGAACAGTGGCAGGTTTCGAAGTATGACGGCGTATCGATTGCGTTCCACATAGTATGCTTTTTCAGGGCTGTACTTACCGGCTGTGGCCGAATGAACGTGAAATACACGGGCGGCCGGCTCGTACCGGCATTCAGCTCCCATGCGTCGATATCGAAGTCCAAGATCAGTATCCTCTCCGTAGAGAAAAAACGATTCATCAAAGAAACCGCATTGTTGAATCAGTTTCCGCCGGAATGCGGCAGCACACCCGTCCGGATAAAAGGCGAATCCGGGATTGAGCCATTTCCCCGAGAGTTTTTGACCGCATCCACGCCCGCGATTCAGGCCGTCAGGATAAAAACGATGGCCCCCCGCCTTATCGATGATGTCGGGAGCACTGCGATAGAGAATCAGCGGTGCCACCATGGAAATATCGGAATTGCTGAAAGGTTCTGTAATCATTTGCAGGAAATCCGGGGGCAGTTCCGTATCGTTGTTCAACAAAACGATGATCTCCCCTGACGAGGCCTCGAATCCTCGATTGTTGGCTGGACCGAAACCGGTGTTTTCCTCCAGACAGACGCTTTTCAACCAGGGGTACTGGCAGGTTGAGAGCCATGCGACCGACCCGTCACGGGAACCGTTGTCCACGACAATTACTTCAAATCCGCGGACGGTTTGACGGGAAATAGAGTCCAGACAAGTGCGTAACAAATGAAGGCCGTTGTAGTTGACAATCAGAATGGAGACGGGTGTCGGGAGATGGTTGGCATGCAGTTCGTCATTCATGGAAACAGTCGTTTGCGGAAAAGAAAGAACAGGTTTCGGAAACCGTCCCGCCAGGGACGCAGCTTGATTTCGCCCTTGCGCGCTGAATATTTGATGTGCTCCTCTTTAAAGCGGATAGCTGGATGTCGGAGCGCTTCAATCTTGATCTCTTCGGAAAAGGGCATTCCATCGCTTCTGAGGGACATCTGGTCCAGAATGCTGCGGCGGAACACCCACATGCCGGACTGGGAGTCCTCAATGGGAGTTTTGAACAGAACGGACATTACCAGGGACAGTACCTGGTTTCCGATCCAGTGTTTGAAGGACATGGCTTCATCATCCATAACGGGGAAACGGCAACAGGAGAGAAAATCCACGTTGTAATGAAAGAAAATGTCCAGCAACCGCTGGAGATCATGAACAGGATAGGAATGATCTCCATCCAGTGTGACAATGATATCGCCCTGTGCCTTTGCAAATCCGGATTTGTAGGCCCGGCCATAGCCGCGAAGGGTCTCCTGAACAACCGTTGCACCCATGGAGCGGGCAATATCCGCCGTACGGTCAGTAGAATTGTTATCCACGACAATAACATCTTCAACAAAATCAGGAACATCCTGAAGTACTTTACCGATGGCCTCTTCTTCATTCAGACAGGGGATTACGACTGTAATGGTGTGATCGCGGTACAATGTACTGGACTCCTTCAGCGGGTATTTGTCTGGGTACTATCTGATTATAGAAGAACGCTTTCGAATTTCAACCCAGGTGTCGGCAAAGCCTGTCAGAATCATCAGGAAGGGCCCGGGTTGAACAAAGGCCAGTGTGATAACAAGCCATTTCAGGAATGGATTGAGCTTGAATCGATCGAGAAAAAAGAGCAGCACCGACAGCCCCTGGAGAAAGTAGAAAAACGTAATCGCAATGAGGATATTGACCATCATGACACTCCATGCCTGCGGAAGCTGAACTACCGGATAGATGCTGGTCAATATGTAAGCGGCAGCTACGGCGACAAAGACCGGGATAAATGAGAAGGGCAGCGCAAAGTGTCGAAAGCCGACCGGAATACCCGTCATACGACGGAACAGATAGATGTTCAGCAGGAGAGCCAGGCCCTCGGATGCGGCAATAAAACCCGGCAGTATCCGGGACGATTGTTGCATGGCTTCCTGAAATTGCTGCGAAACCGGTAGCCCGGCTGTTTCAAGATAGTGCAGGATATCCGTTGCAAGGGGGTTTCCCATGATCACCGGATAGACAAGCATGATGCTAAAGCCGGTGAAAACGGTAATAATCATACCCAGGAGAACGGCCTCGGTGCCGGGTCTCCCCAATTCAATCCAATAGAGGAACCCGAGAAATCCACTGAGCAGGGAGATGTAGTGAAGGAGGGCCAGAAAGCGGGCAAGCGGATCCTGAGGGATCAGAATTATCAGAATCAGGACTGTCAGAAAGAGAAGGAACCTGGCCCGCTTCGATACACTGCGGTACCAGATGCAGAAAGGGACCGGCAACACAAGTGCCGCCGGTCCCAGAAAATTCAGAGCGAACAGTGAAACCGCTGTTGCCAGTAACGGCTTCCGCCCGGAAAGCATTATTCAGTTACGTACGGAAGCAGTGCCATTACCCGGGCACGTTTGATTGCGGTCTGAAGTTTACGCTGATGCTTGGCACAAGTACCCGTAGCACGGCGCGGAGCGATCATGGCACCTTCCAGCAGGTAGTTTCGCAACAGGTTGGTATCTTTGTAATCGATGACTTCCTGGCCGTTTGCGCAGAATTTGCAGAATTTTTTCTTGCGATAGAAAAAGCGGCCCTTTCCCCGCGGACGTCTTCCTCTCTGAAATGCCATGTTATGCCTCCTCTCCGGTCACACCGGATTCAGTTGGCTCAGCGTTCTCGGTCTTTTCGACTTCAGGAGCTGCTTTTCGTTTGCTCTTCTTCCGGTCTGCTTTTTCCTGGAGACGGACATTGTGTTCCTTGTTGATGACCAGGTGGCGCATGACCGACTCGTCGATCCGGAGTTTGCGGTCCAGTTCCTTCACCAGTTCACCGTCTCCGTTGAATTCGATGAGTGTGTAAACCCCTTCGGTTTCCTTGTTGATTTCATAAGCGAGTACCCGTTTTCCCCAAACATCGGTTTTGAGTACTTCGCCTTTCCGTTCACCGATAAGTTCCGAATACCGGCCGATGAGTGCTTCGTGATCTTCGGTCGATAAGGTTACCGGTGTCAGGATGAGTGATTCGTACAACGTCATTACTTCGTTCCTCCTTATGGCTTTACAGGAAACAGACTGGCTGTTTCCAAGGACTGACGGATTGTATCAGAGCATGGGTGCGATGACAAGCGCAACCACGGAAATCAATTTAATCAGAATGTTCAGTGACGGTCCGGCGGTGTCCTTGAAGGGATCTCCCACGGTGTCGCCCACGACGGCTGCCTTGTGGGCATCGGAGCCCTTACCACCATGCGCACCGGTTTCAATATGCTTTTTTGCGTTGTCCCAAGCGCCGCCCGCGTTGGCCATGAAGATTGCCAGCAGAACGCCACTAACCGTTACGCCTGCCAGCAGTCCGCCGAGCATTTCCTTGTTCACAAAGCCGAATACGACCGGAACGATAATGGCAATGAGACCCGGAATGATCATCCGGCGCAGAGCAGCGGCCGTGGAAATATCCACACAGCGGGCATAGTCAGCCTTGGCCTTGCCTTCGAGCAGGCCGGGGATTTCTTTGAACTGACGACGGACTTCGGCAATCATGTCGAATGCTGCGTCCCCTACGGCATTCATGGCCATGGAGGAGAACAGAAACGGCAGCATGCCGCCGATGAAAAGTCCCGACATCACAAGCGGATCGTCCACGTTGATATGCTTAATTCCGGCGGTTACGCGGAATGCGTTGAACAATGCCAGTGCGGTCAGCGCAGCGGAACCGATGGCGAATCCTTTTCCGATTGCTGCGGTCGTGTTGCCGACGGCATCCAGCTTATCCGTGATTTCACGGACCTCCGGTCCCAGTTGTGCCATCTCCGAAATACCGCCGGCGTTATCGGCAATGGGGCCATACGCATCAACTGCCAGTTGAATTCCGGTGGTGGCCAGCATGCCCAGTGCCGCGATGGCGATTCCATACAACCCGGCCAGGGTGTAGGAAGACACGATCGCTACGGAAAGAACGACCAGGGGCAGGGTGGTGGAACGCATACCCACGGCAAGGCCGCTGATAATGTTTGTGGCGGATCCGGTCATGGAATCCTTGGCGATACCGCGCACGTGACGACGGGTTTCAGACGTGTAGTGTTCCGTAATCAGTCCGATCAGAATACCGGCAATCAGACCGGCCAACATGGCCAGAAAGATGTGCAGACCCTTGCTTGGCACAAAGTAATCGATAATGAAGTAGGAAATAGCGGCCATAAACAAACCGGCCCCGAATGTTCCGATATTCAATGCAGTCTGCGGGTTACCGCCCTCACGGGTACGAACAAAAAATGTTCCCACAATGGAAACGACGATACCGACAGATGCCAGTACCAGCGGCAGGATCACGTAGCTGAAGGACTCCGTTCCCATAGCGGTTCCCAATATCATGGAGCCGATAATTGCACCGACATAGGATTCGAAGAGGTCGGCGCCCATACCGGCAACGTCACCGACGTTGTCTCCGACATTGTCTGCGATAACGGCGGGGTTTCGCGGATCATCCTCCGGAATACCGGCTTCAACCTTTCCGACAAGATCTGCACCAACGTCAGCTGCCTTGGTATAAATACCACCGCCGACGCGGGCAAAGAGCGCAATGGAACTGGCTCCCAGTGAGAAGCCACTCAATACGGCAAGAATCCGCTTGAGAATTTCCATACGGGTAAAATCGAATCCGAAAATCTTGATATAGAGGATCAGAAGGATACTGAGTCCGAGAACGCCGAGTCCGACCACGGCCATTCCCATTACGGAACCGCCGGAGAATGCTACGGTCAGTGCCTTCTCAATCCCGCCTGTTCTTGCGGCGTTGGTTGTCCGGACATTCGCATTGGTCGCGACCCGCATACCGAAATAGCCCGCAAGGGCTGAACACACGGCACCCACAAGAAAGGAAAGGGCGACCAGGGGATGACTGGCTGCGTTGGTATAATTGCCAATAATCAGTAGAATACCGACCAGAAGTACGAAACCGGCCAATACCTTGTATTCCCGGGAGAGAAACGCCATGGCGCCTTCCCGTATAAAGGCTGCAATTTCCTTCATGCCGGCTTCCCCTTCGTCCTGTTTGGCTATCCAAACGGATTTCCACAGGGCGAAAAGCAGTGCCAGAACCCCACCGACAGGCACCAAATATGTGACGGTTTCCAGTGACAATTCCAACTACCTCCTTTACGTTTTTCGATTAAACTGTTGCATCGCTCTTCCCGGGTCCTGCTCGGTCAGCAGAAGACGCACTGCATTATAAGCATCTTCGAATGCGCTTTCAACGAGTTCCTGCTCATGTTCAGCGATTCTCTCCAGGACGTAGTCAGTTGCCGACTGAGTCTCCCGGTCTTCCGAGTGGATGCCGAAGCGGATCCGGAGAAACGCGTCGGTTCCCAGCACATCCAGGATATGCTGGAGTCCCTTCTGTCCTCCGGAACTCCCACGATCCCGAATCCGAATCCGTCCCACTGGAAGATCGAGGTCATCATAGCAGACAATCAGGCTTTCGGGTCGCACTTTGAAAAAATCCATTGCATCTTTTACACCGATACCACTTCGATTCATATAGGTAACCGGCTTTACCAGCACCACATCGGTTTCAAAGAGCGTTGTCTTTCGGTAGACAAAATTCAACCGCGGTTTGAATGGAACTGATGATTCATTCAGCCGAATGCCGATGTAGTCCAAAAAAAGAAATCCGAGATTGTGGCGTGTATGGTCGTATCGCCGTCCCGGATTTCCTAATCCTGCTATCAGGTACATGAGAGCCGTTACTCTTCGGTCTCCTCTGGTTTCTTCTCTTCCGCAGCAGCTTCTTCGGTTCCTTCTGCAGCTTCCATTTCTTCGCCTTCGAGCATTTCGCCTTCTTCCTCTTCCAGTTCGAGCTTGTGAACGCGGATTTCGTCAACCTTGACAATTACCGTGTCTTCCGGATGCGTGAAAACGGCGGGGGCGATATCAATATCCTTCAGACGAACAGCATCGCCGATGTGAAGTGCGCTGATATCCACTTCCACTTCGGCAGGAATTTCGGTCACCTTAACGGTCAACTCGACTTCCCTGGCGATAAAGTCAACCATGCCGCCTTCCATCTTGACGCCGACCGGAGTGCCGACCAGCTTTACCGGTACCTGGACCGTAACTTCCTGATCCGCCTTGACTCTGATGAAGTCTGCGTGGAGAATACGGTGGGTGATGGGGTCCATCTGGTAGTCCTTGATCATGACACTTCTTTTCCGGTCAGTTCCGGCAAGCTTCAGAAAGCGGACGGTGTTTTCACCGGTTTCCGCGTGCAGCATGTCATAGACTTCCTTTTCCGGGATGGAAATAGACATGGCGTTGCGATCACCGCCGTATACTGTTCCGGGGATCAGACCTTCCTTGCGAAGCCGACGGTTGTGGTTCTTTCCGGTCTGCTCTCGCGGTTGTACTTCAATGTACTGTTTGTCCATTTTATCTTCCTCCATGACTCAAATGAAAAGTGAACTGATGGACGTTTCCTCGTGTGTCCGTTTGATTGCTTCTCCGAAGAGGTTGGCTACTGACAACACATGGACCCGACCGCTTTTGTCCCGTTTCGGGTCAAAAGGTATGGTATTCGTTATGTAGAGTTTGTCAATACATGATTCGCTGATTCTGTCCATTGCCGGACCGGAGAGTACGCCGTGTGTAGCGGCAGCAATAATGGAATGAGCGCCTTTCTCCTTCAAAACACTGGCGGTTTTGACCAGAGTACCTGCCGTATCAATAATATCATCGATAATAAAAACATTTTTGTCTTTAACGGTACCCACAATGTTGACGACCTCGGATTCATTCGCACGTTCCCGTCGTTTGTCCACGATGGCAAGCGGAGCATCCAGTCTCTTGGAATAGGCCCGTGCCCGTTCGGCCCCGCCGACGTCAGGCGCAACAACGCAGAGATCCGGAATGTCCAGTGAACGGACGAAACCGATGAGAACAGCAGAGCTGTACAGGTGGTCGACAGGTATATTGAAAAACCCCTGAATCTGATTTGCGTGCAGGTCCATGGTGATGATCCTGGAAGCCCCGGCGCGTTCAAGCAAATCCGCCACGAGCTTGGAGGTAATGGGAACTCTCGGTTTGTGTTTGCGGTCCTGACGCGCATAGCCGAAATAGGGAATCACCGCATTGATGCGGATTGCGCTTGCCCGTTTCAGGGTATCGATTGCGATGAGCAGCTCCATCAGGTTTTCATTCGCCGGGCTGCATGTGGATTGAACAATAAATACGTCAGCTCCCCGGACGTTGTCTGAAATGTGACAGGAAATTTCACCGTCACTGAACCGGTCCAGTTCAATGCTTGCCAGTTCAATACCCAGATAATTGGCAATTTCCGTTGCAATGGCTGGATTGGACGTACCGGAAAACACTTTCAGCGGATGGTGCTTCATCGCGACCTCTTCATTTGTCAAAATGGCTGGGGAGGCAGGATTCGAACCTGCGAATGGCGGGACCAAAACCCGCTGCCTTGCCGCTTGGCCACTCCCCAGTCGGCCTGATCAGTATCCGAACTCCTTCACAGACAGGAGATCGGAAGGTTCAATATTGTCCTCCTCTTCCTCAGAAGAAGACTCATCGGAAACAACTTCATCGGAAATGACTGCATCCTCGGCGGCCATTTCGATGTCAACATTGGTTTCGGATGTTTCTTCAACAGCAACTTCAACTTCTTCGGTCTGGGGCCCCTCAACCCCCTCCCGATTCAGCGGACGTCCGGTAACTGCTTCATATTCATCAAATACGCGGTTTTCGATCATCTTGCGGGTCTCCGCATTCAGTGGATGAGCGACGTCACGGAACTTCCCGTTGGACGCTTTCTTGCTCGGCATGGAAAGGAATGCGGAGCGGGCGGTCTCGATGATCTTGATGTCGCTGACGACGAAGCAGTTGTCGAACACGATGGATGCGAACCCCTTCAGCTTCTTCTCATTGTTGATGGGAGTCACATTGACTTCGGTGATGTGCATGCTACATGACCTCCGTGATGTACTCAAAACGTGGACATTATAGCAATAACGGGACTGTTGTCAAAGGGAATTCCGCATACAATCAGTCAGTTGGAAGGTATCTGGAACATAAGAAAAGGGAGGGGATATATCCCCTCCCACGTGTCATTTTTTGGTGCTGTGATTCGTCTGTCAGGCGTAGATATCTTCAACCAGCTGATGGAGGCATTTCCAGAACACGGTTGCACTGTTGATACCGACCCGCTCGTCGGGTGAATGGGCGCCTTCAATTGTGGGGCCGAATGAAATGGTGTCCATGCCGCCGCATTTCTCACCGATAATGCCGCATTCGAGACCGGCATGAATGGCCTTGACCTCGGGATCTCTGCCCAGAACCTTGGCAAACGAACCAATCGCGGTTTTCAGAAGTTTGGACTCCGGATTGGGTGTCCAGCCCGGATAACCTTGGTCCTGTTCGATATCTGCTCCCAAGGATTCCGAGATTGCGCGGTGCCAGTCACCCACCCAATCGATAGCGGAGGCGACGGAACTGCGGTGGGAGCACAGCACATGGAGGCCGCCATGTTCGGTTTTCACGGCTGCCAGGTTGGTTGATGTTTCCACCAGGCCGGGAACCGCGGCACTCATGGCCAGCACGCCGTGGGGAATCACCACCAGCAAATTGATGATGTCATCCGTGCTCATCAGATCAAACATGGTTTCCGGTTTTTCCACCGGGTGAACATCGGCAACCATGTCGGGTTCGATGTGAGAAAACTCTCCACGAACGTAGTCGCAGAACGCTTTGAAGTGTTCCGTAATGAAATCAACGGACTTCCGGTTCACCAGCACAACAGCGCTCACTTCGCGGGGAATGGCGTTGTGTTTGTCTCCACCATCGATGGAGGCAATGTTGAACAGGACGGATTTGCGCAAATCATAGAGTGCACGTGCCATAATCTTCACGGCGTTTCCACGTCCTTCATGAATATTGAGGCCGGAATGACCGCCTTTCAGGCCGGAGATTTTCAGTTCCAGTGCTTCCATCTCAAACGTTGGGTCCTCTTCGCTGAGCGGAAGTTCCATCTCCGTATCCCGTCCGCCGGCACAGCCGATATAAATCGCGCCTTCTTCCTCAGAATCCAGATTCAGCATGATCTTACCGGTAACCAGTGACGGATCCAGCTGGAAGGCACCGGTCAGTCCGGTCTCTTCATCGAACGTGGTCAGCAGCTCAATTTTGCCGGTCTTCAGCTCATCGTCCATCAACGCCATTCCTGCGGCAATACCGATGGCGTTGTCCGCGCCGAGGGTGGTGCCGTCAGCCGTGACCCAATCCCCGTCGATTACCATTTTGATGGGGTCCTTGGAAAAGTCATGCTCGGTTCCCTTATTCTTTTCGCAAACCATGTCCGCATGGCCCTGGATCACGATGGTCGGTTTGCCTTCCATGCCGGGATCAGCAGGTTTAACGATCATGAGGTTACCGGCCTCATCCCGTTTCCACTCGTAACCCCGGTCCTTTGCATAGGCAATCAGGTATTCCATTACCTTTTCCTCATGCTTGGAACAACGGGGAATCTGGTTGATTTCTTCAAAATAACGCCACAGGCGCTCAGGTTTCAGGTTTTCGGTTACTCTGCTCACAGATACCTCCTCGGTTCAGTCTGATGTTCATCATTATGCGGATGGAAAGATTCAAAATCAAGGGAAACCGGTCAGTCTGGCGGGAAGCTGCGCGTAGGACAACAGGGGCACGGTTGGCTGTGTGACGGGTTTTTGTTCAAAATTCCTTGATCCCACTGCACAACTGGTCTATACTCCACACTCGCAAGTGGGCGATTAGCTCAGCGGGAGAGCACTGCCTTCACACGGCAGGGGTCACTGGTT
>DAINNF010000032.1:0-23144 GCA_036736005.1 Acidobacteriota bacterium | reverse complement strand
GCGCCACTCTACTCAGTACCCGAAGGTACCTTTCTCGTTCGACTTGCATGTGTTAGGCACGCCGCCAGCGTTCATTCTGAGCCAGGATCAAACCCTCAAGTTTAATCTCTGATAAAAAAAACAAAAAAATAATCGCAAAGCTTGCTCAATTTACATTGAGCGGGTTCCGCTCTCTCTCCTCTATCCAGTTGTCAAAGACCCGGTCAGGACCATCCCGACCCCTGTGACAAAATTCACCCTCTCACGAACATTCACGATGTCAAAATGAGCTTCGTACAATCACGATCTCGTCACAGGCAAGGATGAATTTTACTAGATCAAACCGGCAAGTCAACTCCTTTTTTTCAAAAAGATGACAAATCTCAGGTGGTCTTCAGCCGACCTTGAATATGTCATGCACATATCCATCTAAATCGGTCGTATGGGATTCTTAAATGAGTTCCAGTATCGTATCCGGATTACTGAATCGTTTGTTACCAGAACGTTTGAAGTGTGCTCGGATGTCAGCGTCCCATTTTCTTGTCAAGTACCTGAGCCGCAACCAGCACGGGGTCCCAGACCGGCGCAAATGGGGGAGCGTACGCCAGATCGAACATGGAAAATTCATCTACCGTATTACCGTTGAAAATAGCCGTCGCCAGTACATTTACCCGATGAGCCACACCCTTCCGTCCGATCAGTTGCGCACCCAGAATTCGTCGACTCCTGCGGTCTCCAATCATGCACACTTGAATGGGATACCGCTCCGGATACCCGTGCGCACCGGAAGAAGATGTAATATGGATTTCAACAGGATCAAAGCCGGCTTCCTCCGCCTCTTCCGGTGTCAGCCCGGTGTGTCCCAATTCCATGTCAAACAACTTCAACTGGGCGGAATTGATGACACCGGGGAACCGGGCCGTTTCCTTTGCGGCATTCAGTCCGGCCACACGACCATGTTTGTTGGCCACTGTCCCCAACGGAACAAACGTCTTTCTGTCCGTGATGCGGTTGAGGGATTCAGCACAATCACCGGCCGCAAAAATACCGGAAATGGATGTTTCCATCCGGCTGTCTACACCGATAGCCCCTTCCGCGCCCAATCGGATCCCGGCTACCTCTGCAAGGGCGGAATTGGGGCGTACCCCTTTCCCCACCAGGACCAGATCTGCTTCCACATGACGGTCCTGAAGCCGGACACCCTTCTCCGTAATTCGCTCAACCGGAATTCCGGACACCCTTGTTACGCCATTCCGGTCCAATGTCTCCGTTATGGTCTTGACGATCTCACCGTTGAGATGTGCCATGGGTGCAGATCGACGGGTAACCAATGTTACATCCACACCGCGGGACCGCAGGCTTTCGCACATCTCCAGACCGATATACCCCCCACCCAGCAGTACGGCCTGCTTCACACCCCTGTCTATCCGGTCCTTGATATCAACTCCCTGCTCCAGGGTTCGCAGTACGGCCACATGGGGCAGCTCCTCACCGGGATAGTCCATTGATCTCGGTACAGCACCGGTAGCAATAACCAGTCGATCATAACGAAACATATGTTCACGACCGGAAGGATGCTGCACAGCAGTCACCGTTCTCTGCGCAGGATGAATTGCTACAGCCTCATATCCGGTTCTAACATCAATGCCGCGTTTCTCTTTCGCTTCCGCAACGCTCAACACAATCAGCTCCGACACGTCACTGTCGGGCCGGGCAATATAATATGGCATACCGCACGCGCTGTAGGAAATATGCTCCCCTTTTTCCAGCACGGTCACATCCGCCCCGGGGTCTGCCTTACGGATCCGGCTGGCTGCACTCATTCCGGCCGCCACACCGCCAATGATCAGGTATCGTTCAGGCACTACTTCACCACCTTCGTCTTGATTTTCACCTTCCCATCCTCTTCCACCAGTCTCACCTGAATCTCTTTGCCCTTACCTTCCAGTTGAACACGTTCCATGCGCCCGGTCAATTTACGAGAAAATTCGTCAAAAGACAGCGTCACCAGACCTTCATGGATGGTTTTCATTTCAACATACCGGGAATAGAAACGTTCGATGTCCGCTTCCTGCATATCCGGATTGGACAGTTGCAGAGAATTGTTGCTTTCTGTTCCGACTCTGGAGAATCCTCCGTCAGGTATCCCCTCCTCTTTCAAACCCAACCGTTCCTTCACCTCGTCCAGTTTCTTCTCCTTCAGACCGGCCAACCGTCCAAAGTTGATTCGCATAACGTTGTAACGGGCCAGCAGGTTATCAAACCGGAACTTGTGGATGTACTTTTTAAAAGTTGTTTTTTGAAGAAGCTTGATCAGGTCATTGACGCGCTTCTCACAAAACTCAATATTCACGTCTGCAGCATTTGCCAGATAGCGGTTGTATTCCATCCGCAGTCGTTTCAGTTCTCGTTCAAAGCTGTCCAGCAGAATCCTGACTTCATCCTGGCGCATTTACCCTTATCCCATGCCCAGCATTCGCTTCAGCTTGGCCATGAAACCTTCTTTGGGCCTGACAGCCTGGTCCTCCTGCTGAGCCTTGAATCTCAGATAGGGATTGTCAACCTCATCAAACTGTTTGCGCTGCTCGTAAATGTGAAGTCTGAATGCCTTCTTCAAATCCGGGATGCTCTCTGCACGGGCCCAGACGTTTGAACCTTCCCGACTCACTTCGTCGTTTTCCAGGAGACGATCCTCTTTGATCCAGTCCTTCAGATCACCCATTTCAAGACTGTCGTACTCTTTTCCATCAATACGCACCCGGTATGTCACCAGCCCTGAGTTTTCCTTCGTCTCCCTTTCCTCGTCCGTACCGGCATGCCCGTCGGATTCAGATCCGAGATGTTGTGCATACCCTCCGGTTGCTGGCTCCTGTCTCTGATCCAGGTCCAGTTGGATGTCCCGATCCGCCTCTTCCTCCGTATCGGGCTCAACTGATTCCGGCTGGTTCATTTTGCGAATGGATGCATCAATCTGATCCTGAGAAATTCGAATAGTCCCGCCTCCGACTTCCTCCTCGGGGTTGTCGAAGTCAAGATCCAATTGAACATCTTCCGGGTTGGACTGATCCGCTTCCGGCTCCGGGCGACTGACTGAAAACACATGTTCACATCGCCGGCATCGTACCTTTCGGCCTTCGGCCGGGATCAGACTGTCCTCCACCCGGTACTTCTTGGAACAGTTCGGACAACTGATTTCCATGATTTCCTCCATGGCACCGTGTGGTTAGCGGTTATTTGAGTTGCGCTTACGTTCATAATAGGACGTTTTCAGAATTCTTCAACAAATTTCTGGAGTTCGGACGCGTCACGCACGACTTCCGTGTCATAAAAAGAGTCCAGAAATACCTTCCCATAACTCCTGTCACGCAAACGCCGATCCAACACAACATAAACACCTTTGTCACTTCGACTGCGAACCAGCCTCCCCAATCCCTGTTTGTATTGCAGAACGGCCAACGGCAACGAATATCCACGAAATGGGTGAGTGGTTCTATGTGACCTTGCTTTGAATACCGGATCATCCGGACGGGGAAACGGCAGCCGGTCCAGGACTACGCATACGAGTCCCTCCCCCTTTACATCGACCCCTTCCCAGAAGGAGAAAGATCCCACCAGCACGCTGTGGCGTTCCATCATGAACCTTCCAACCAGACCGGCAGGGGAACCTTCTCCCTGTTTCAGTACATTCCACTCTGTCCGCTCTCTCAACGCCCCGGCAAAGGCATCCACATTCCGGTGACTGGTACAAAGCAGAAATGCCCGCCCCCCGGTCCCCTCCAGTATCGGTTCCAGCACGTCCATCGCCGATGCAACGAAAGCCGGATCGTTTACATCCGGGATTTTCTCCGGAATGTACAGACGGGTGTTTTCCTTGTACGGAAATGGAGAAGTCAGCACTTCCTGGTCCGCCTGTTCCAATCCGACCCGTGAACGGAAAAAATCCAGTGAACCATTAACTGACAGCGTGGCTGAGGTCATGATGACAGTGTCGAAATGTTGGGTGATGGCTGTTTCAATTCGATTCGATACATCTATTGGAACCGTACGGAAAGCCAACTGATGCCCTTCCCTGTCTACCAGTGGTACAGCACCCTCATCCTCAAGCGTCCCCAGAAAATCCTGGAATCCCTTGATTCGCGTCATCAAATTGTCCCGCAACTCAAACGTGTCCTGATCAACCTGCTTCAGATCATGCAACATCTTTCCCAAAAGTGGGTCCAGATCCGACAGGTATTTACGCAGGTCTGCCGACATTGCACGCCTGTATTTCACTTCTCCCGAGAAACGGACAATCTGGTCTTCTGACAAGTAGTCCCGAATTGTCTGACGATATTTGAGCTTGAGCTCACCCGGCAACTGGGCCGTCAATACGCCCAGCATTCGTGGGGTCAGAGACTGTCCGAACTGTGCAGATGCGATGTCTTCCAGACGATGTGCCTCATCCACGATCAGTACAGGATGCGACGGTAGAATCGTCGCAACACGAGATTCTTTCACGGACAGGTCTGAAAACAGCAGGTGATGATTGACCAGTACGATATCCGAACGCATGGCCCGACGTCTTGCCTGATAGAAATGACAACGGTCAAAGAAAGGACACTTGGATCCCGTACAGTAGTTCCGGTCTGCGTTCAGTTTTTGAAGCAGGGAATTCCGTGGAGGGATATCTTCCAGTTCCTCAAAGTCACCCGTTTCCGTGTGCTCACTCCAGGCGTTGATGACAGGCCAAACCGGAATCTCTGCGGGCGTTTCGAACAACGGATTGATCGCCATCTGTTCCTGACGCAACAAACACAAGTAGTTTGAACGACCTTTCAGGATCGCAACATCCGGTTCCATTCCGGTGACATCACAAACAAGGGGGATGTCCTTTTCCAGAAGTTGATGCTGAAGTACCTTTGTAGCCGTTGAAATGACAGCGGAGGTTTCGGTATGCAAAAGAGGAAGCAGGTACGCCAGTGTCTTTCCGACACCGGTACCGGCTTCAATAATCAGGTGATGGTGATGGTTCAGTGCATCAAGGACCCGGTCTGCCATGCGGATCTGTTCCGCACGAACTTCATATTCCGGCAGATACCGGGCGAGCGCTCCGTCTGCCCCGAAAAGGGCCTTCATTCGTCCGTTTTCACCTTGGAAACATAATATGCCAGTACTTCAAGCTGGCTCTTGAAATCGGCACTGATGGTCTTGATGTAGGATGGTACGCGGATCCGCATCGGTGCAAAGTTCATGATCCCTCTGACCCCCGCTTTCACAAACTGATCCGCAATCGGCTGAGCCGCGTCACCGGGGACAGCAATGATGCCCATGCGCACACCAAGCTCCGTGCATTTCTCTTCCAGTTCAGACACATGAAACACAGGAATGCCCGTTTTGGTGCGGGTACCCACCTTGCGATTGTCTTTGTCAAACAGGGCCACCACCCGGAAAGAATCCTGGTTGATCCGGGGATAGTCCGCCAGCGCCGTACCCAGGTTACCGGCGCCTGCTATTCCGACATTGTAAACCTGCGTCAGTCCCAGCACTTCTTTCAGTTTCTCGACGGTTTCCCGGATATTGTATCCAACGCCGCGCTTACCGAACGTGCCGAAATAGGACAGGTCCTTTCTGATCTGATCGGCATTCAAATGAAAACGATCCGCCAGCTCTTTTGAAGAGATGTATTCATCACCCTCACGGTTCACCATCAGCAGACACCGCAGATAGAGAGAAAGGCGGCGGGTTACAACTTCAGATACACATGGGCAGTACTTTTTGATTTCCTTGTCTTCGTTCAATTCATTAACCTCGCTGCTATACTCGCAAAATCTGCGATTTTTGCCGGGAATAAACCGCCGGCAATGATCAATACCGCACAGATACCCAGCACTGTTACGGTCAACAGACTGGGCCTGAATGTTCTCTCTTCAGGGTCTTCCTTCATGTACATGTTCACCACGACCCTGAGATAATAATAAACCGACACCAGAGAGCCCGCTACCCCGATCACCACGAGCCAGATCCGGTCAGCATTCACCAATGCTTTGAATACATAGAACTTCCCCATGAAACCAATGGTAGCGGGTATGCCTGCCAAGGCAAACATGTAGATGGACATGAAAATACCGATTGCCGGATGGCGATAACCCAGACCGCGGATGTCATCAAAAGTCAGGTATTCGAAATCGCCCTTTTTCACCAGAGTAAGCACACCGAAAGCTCCTGTATTGATCAGGAGATAACCGGCCAGATAGAACAGAATCCCCGACGTACCCTCGGTACTGTATGCGACCACTCCCATCAGCAGGTAGCCCGCGTGGGCGATACTGGAATAAGCCAACATCCGCTTGACAGATTCCTGGACGATGGCCGCCAGATTTCCGACCACCACCGTAAGCACCGACAACACCATCAGCGCTTCCAACCAATAGCCCGACATCTGGGGAAATACACTGTACAGAATTCTCAGCAGTACGCCAATCGCTACCGCTTTCGGGGCAATGGACATCAACGCCGTTACCGGAGTGGGTGCGCCTTCGTATGCATCCGGTGTCCACATATGAAACGGCACGGCCGATGCTTTGAAGCCGAGTCCAATGATAATGAACAATAGAGACAATTTGAACAGTGTGTCATCCTTCGCCAGTCTTCCCAGCTCGGTGAAATCAAGAGAACCGCCTGCTCCATACAACAGGGCAATGCCATATGCCAGAAAACCGGATGCAATCGCTCCCATGATGAAGTACTTGAGACCCCCTTCTACCGATTCCACCCGGTACCGGAGGTGAGCCACCGATGCATAGAGCGGGATGGACATAATTTCCAGGCCGATGAAAATATTGACAAAGTTACTGGTATTCAACATGATGAGCATGCCCAATATGGAAGACAGCATGACCCCGTGAAACTCCGGATGCACAAATTCTTCTTCGCGGAAGTAGTTTTCCGCCAATGCAAACGCCGCAACCGAGGCGATCAAAACCAGAAAGGACAGAAACACGGAATAATAACTGAATGTAATCATTCCGCCCTGGTATCGGATGGTGCCTTCCCCCAGCATGGGCAGAATGGGATCGGCAAACCAGACAAAACATCCAACCAGCGAAAGCGTTGCCACCAGACCGGCCAACCGCTTCACAACCGGCGACATGACACCCATGAGAATGGTTACAATCATACCAACGGACAGGATGAGAACAGGCATCAGAACGGTCATATTCAACGTGATATTCATTGATTCACCTCATCTGTCACAACCGCTGTCACAGCAGCATTCCGGTCCATGAGTTTCATATAGTGCTCGACCGATTTCTCCATTTTCTTGAGGAAGAAACCGGGATATATGCCGATTACAAATACCATGATCAACAACGGCGCCATGTACACTTTCTCCCGGAGGTTCATATCTTTCAAATCCCGGTTCCGTTCGGAAGGTTCCCGGTTGAAGAACACCCGCTGTACCATCCACAGCATATATACGGCCCCCAGAATCACCCCGGTGGCCGCACATGCGGTGTACACAAACGCATACGGATAAGCTGACTGGAACGTACCCAGAAGGATCAGAAACTCGCCCACAAAACCGTTTGTCAGCGGCAATCCGATACTGGAAAGCGTAATGACCATGAATACGGTCGCGTAAGCCGGCATCACTTTTGCGATACCCCCATAATCCGAGATCAGTCTTGTATGGGTCCGCTCATAGACAATTCCCACCAGCAGGAAAAGCGCTCCGGTTGAAATACCGTGGTTGATCATCTGCAGCATACCGCCCTGTACACCGTAGAGGGTCATGGCAAACAGACCCAGCATGACATATCCCAGGTGAGACACGGATGAATACGCGACCAGCCGCTTGACATCTTTCTGCACCATGGCCACCAGTGCGCCATAGATAATTCCCACAATCGCCAGCACAATGACATAGGGAGCTACCGTCTTCAAGGCCTGGGGGAACAGGGGCATTGCAAAACGGATAAAACCGTATGTGCCCAGTTTCAGGAGTACGCCTGCCAGGATAACGGATCCCGCCGTGGGCGCTTCGGTATGGGCATCCGGCAACCAGGTATGGAAGGGAAACACCGGAACCTTGATGGCAAATGCCAGTGCAAACACGCCAAACAGGAGTATCTGTTCTCCGTAACCGAATGTATGACCGTACAGCTCAAAGATCTCGAACGTTCCGGTCTTGATATACATGTAAATAATGCCGATCAGCATAAGCAGTGAACCGGCCATAGTATAGAGAAAGAACTTGATGGTGGCATAGAGACGTCTCTCACCACCCCAGACACCGATGAGGAAATACATGGGAATCAGCATGACTTCCCAGAACAGGTAGAACAGAAACGTATTCAGCGCCACAAGTGATCCCAGGATGCCGATTTCCAACAGGAACATGTGAATCAGGAAAGACTTGACCTTCTTGTCCACAGCCCGCCATACGGAAAGAAAAATGATCGGTCCCAGGAAGGTTGTCAGCAGGACAATCCAGAGACTGATCCCGTCCAACCCGATATGATAATCGACCGATACATAGCGCGTGGAAAACCACCGGACCGTTTCCTCAAACTGGATACGATATACCGAATCATCAAAGCGGAAGAGGATCAGGAGCGAAAGCAGGAAATGAACAACCGAAAACGTAACCGCGAAGCCCTTCATGAGCTTTTCGCGGCTTCCCGGAATCAGAGCCAGCAACACAACAGCGATGAGCGGGAAAAACGTCACTACAGTCAACAGTTTTTGTTCCAACATATCCTACCTCACCCCAGAAAAACCCAGAACAGAATCAGGATACCCACCAGCATGGACAGGGCATAGACCTTGACTGCTCCGTTTTGAACCAGCGCGATCACACGTCCGAAACACTGCATCAGCATGCCGGACAGGTTTACGACACCGTCAATCACAATCACATCAACGTAGTACCAGAGTATCTCAGCCATTCTCCGGATCGGCCGGACAATCACAGCAGCATACATTTCATCCACATAGTACTTGTTACTGAGCATCCTGTGCCCGTAGGCCATACCGGATGCCATTTTCTCCGGCAAATCCGTCTCCCTGCCGTACAGCGTCCGGGCCAGCAGCCAGCCCAGAGCGGCAATGCCCACCGACACGCCCATCAGAATCCATTCCAGTTTCACGTCATGCAGCAGATGCACCGGATTCACAACCAGTACCATCGGTTCAAGTACATGCTCCATCACGTTGGGTGCATGGAAAATATGGGGGATTCCCAGGAAACCGCCAACAGCGGCCAGGACACCCAGAATCACCAGCGGAATCGTCATCGATTTTGGTGACTCATGCAGGGCTTCTGATTCCTTCTCTGTTCCACGGAATTCACCAAAGAACGTTAAATAGACCAGTCGGAACATATAGAATGCCGTCAGCAACGCGGCAAAGGCACCGATACCCCAAAGGACCCGATTTCCGGAAGCAAACGTCCTCCAGAGGATTTCATCCTTCGAAAAGAAACCGGAAAACGGCGGGAACCCGGCGATGGCCAGCGTGGCAATCATAAATGTCCAGAATGTTGCCGGCATGAATCTCCGCAATCCGCCCATATTCCGGATATCCTGCGCATCCTTGTCGTGGATACCCGCATGATGATGCGCGTGATGCATGGCGTGGATCACGGATCCTGATCCGAGGAACAGCAGCGCCTTGAAAAATGCGTGGGTCAGGACGTGGAAGAAACCGGCGACAAAGGCACCCACACCCAATGCAAGAAACATATAGCCAAGCTGAGAGACGGTTGAGTAGGCCAGTACCTTCTTGATGTCATTCTGAACCAGCCCGATTGTCGCCGCAAACAAGGCGGTCACACCACCAACCCAGGCAATCACGGTCAAGGTATGGGGCGCCAGCTGGAACAGATAATTCAATCTCACAATCATGTAAATGCCTGAGGTCACCATGGTAGCTGCATGAATAAGGGCGGATACCGGTGTCGGGCCTGCCATTGCATCCGGCAACCAGACATACAGTGGAATCTGAGCCGATTTGCCGGTCGCTCCAACAAACAACATCAGGGTGGCCAATGAGATCAGACCGAATGTTACCTCAGCTTGCAGTCCTCCATTCACGACCAGTTCCTTCAGCTCGGGAAACTGGAGAGTACCGAACAGGTAAAACAGCAGGAACATGCCCAGCAGAAAACCGAAGTCACCGATGCGATTCACCACAAAAGCTTTCTTTCCGGCATCGGACGCAGTTTCGGTGGTGTAGTAGTATCCGATCAGGAGGTAAGAGCAAAGTCCAACCCCTTCCCATCCCACAAACATCAGGAGAAGATTGTCTGCCAGAACCAGTGTCAGCATGGCAAACATAAACAGGTTCAAATAGGAAAAATATCGAGCATAACCTTCATCATCGGCCATGTAGCCGACTGAGTAAACATGAATCAGGAATCCGACACCGGCCACCATCAATGTCATGGTGCCCGAGAGATGGTCAAACAAGAATGCAAAATCCACCTTGAACGCACCCAGATGGATCCATGGCATCACCACTTCCCGGATACCCGTTTCTGCCAGTTCAGCATTACCGATCATCGGGACGTACAGGATGCAGGCCCAGGCAAACGCGAGAAAGACCGTTCCAGTCCCCACTGCCGTGACCAGGCGCTTGGGCATCCAGTGTCCAAAAAGTCCGTTGATCAGGAAACCCGCCAGGGGCAATATTGGAATCAACCAGATCATCTCTTGCATCCTCTCACCCCTTCAGCAGCTTCATTTCATCCACCTGGATGGTTTCTTTCAGTTTGAAATAGGCCACAACAAGCGCCAGTCCCACAGCGGCCTCTGCTGCAGCCACCGCCAGGATAAAGAACACCACAACCTGACCGTCCACGTGTCCCATATACCGGGAAAACGCCACAAAAGTCAGGTTCACCGCGTTCAGGACCAGTTCAATGCTCATGAAAATGGTGATCACGTTGCGCCGGATCAGGATACCGATAATGCCGATTGTAAACAGCGCTGCACTGATCGTCAGATAATTTGCCAGCGGTATCATGTCACACCTTCCTTTTTGACAGGAATACTGCGGACACAATGGCTGCCAGCAGCAACAGTGAAATCAACTCAAACGGTATGAAATAACGGGAAAAGAGTAGTTCTGCAATCTGCTCCACATTGTTCTCCATGCCACCAACCGGAGACAGCTGGGTATATGACATGACAATCCGGCTCTCCGTCAGAGAAAGATAAACCAGAAGACCGACAGTCAGAGAAGCAAGAACCGATAGCACCGTTACGATCCGTGATCGTCTGGACTCCGTTTCCCTATGCTCGTTCAGCAGCATGATCACAAATAGAATCAATACGATGATGGCACCGGAATACACAACCAGTTGCATAGCTGCGATGAACGGTGCCGAAAGGGTAACGTACAGACCTGCTACCGAAACAAAACAGAGCAGCAGATAAAGGCCGCTGACAATCGGTCGTTCACTGGTGATGACCATAATTGCAGAGAATACGGCCAATCCACTTAAGATCCAGAATGCAATTGCCATGTCCCCTCCTAGTTCTCTTTCCTGCGGGGAACCTGCGTCAGTTCCTGTTTCGCAATAATTCCGGCTTCACGGGACCGGAAGGTGATCTCATACTCGTTGGTTAGAATAATGGCATCCTCCGGGCATGCTTCCTCACAAAAACCACAATAAATGCATCGGTGCAGATCAATAACAAACTGCTTCGGACGCTTCTCGATCGGATGGTATCCATCCAGATCGTCGATATCTTCCGCTTCAATGAAGATCGCATCTGCAGGACAGGCAGTTGCACAGCAGTAGCATGCCACACACTTAATGGACCCGTCCTCACGGGTATTCAATCGATGAAGACCACGGTACCACTCCGGGATGTCCTTTTTCCGTTCAGGGAACTCAACTGTATATCGCTTCGATGGCGGTGTGAACAGCGTACGGAAGAAGTGACCAATGGTCACCAGCATGCCCTTGATTACCGCCGGCAAATAGAGCTTGTCCAGAAATGAGAGCTTGATATCTTTCTTCATGTTCAGCTCCTGTACGCCAGAACAAGGGCTACAATCACCAGGTTCAGCATTGCCAAAGGCAGCATCACCTTCCAACCCAGCCGCATCAGTTGATCATAACGGAATCGGGGTAAGGTCCAGCGGACCCAGACAAATACCCATAAGATGAAAACCATCTTCAGGAAGAAGGCCAGAATTGACCCCCAGATGAACTGATCCAGCCAGGGGAATTGCCAGCCACCCAGAAACAATGTCACGAACAATCCCGCCGCAGTCACCATGTTGGCATACTCAGCCAGGGCGAACATGGAAAACTTCATACTCCCATACTCAGCGTGATACCCGATGATCTCGGACTCGCCCTCTGCAAAGTCAAAGGGCAAACGGTTGGTCTCCGCAAACATCGCAACAAAGAACACCAGTGCCCCGATACACTGTGGAATGATGTTCCACAGACCCGCCTGAGACGCCACGATTTTATCCATCCGAAGCGACCCTGCCGAGAGGATGACTCCCACCACGGAGAGCGTCATTGCCAGTTCATAACTGATAACCTGCGCAGAAGCACGCATGCCCCCCAGTATGGACCACTTGTTGTTGGAGGCCCAGGCACCGATAATGATGCCGTATACCCCCATAGATGCAATGGCAAACACGTAGAGCACGCCTACATTCGTTTCAGGAGGAAGTACACTGAGATGATACAAAACGCCGTCTACGTCAAAAGAACGACCGAACGGTACCGCAGCAAATGTCATGGTTGCGGGAATGAAGGCCATGATCGGGGCCAGCACATACAACACCTTATCCACATGGTGGGGAACTACATCTTCTTTAAAGAAAAACTTGATCCCGTCCGCAACCGGCTGAACCAGACCCATGACACGAAAGCGTCCGAACAGGTTTACCCGATTGGGCCCGACCCGGTCCTGAATGAATGCGGCACCCCGCCGCTCCACCCAGGTGCCTACCGCCACCAGAACCAGCACGCCGACGAACATGCCCACCACTTTCACCATCATGAATACATCCGGCTTCAGTAGTCCGTCTGTCATAGCGTCACCCCTTCTGATCCAATCTGCTGATAGTCCAGATCCACTTTCAGCTTTTCCCGTGCAAATCGGACAAGCAACTCCTCACTGTTCCTGAAGCGTCCCGGATACAGCCATTCCCAGAGGGGACGGACTTCACCGGGCATGGGCAGACCCTTGTTCGATCGTTGCAGATGACGGTTACTGTTGAGATAACAGCCATCCTCTTCCAGGAAAATGGGTGCCGGTAGTACCAGCATTCCCTGTTCACCCAGTTCGGACAGAGCCGGTTCAAATACGACCGAGAGCTTGGCACGCTTCATCATGGTCAGAATTCGAACCACACTGTTGTCCCGGACGCCCCCGACATTATGAAGTACCAGCACCACATCATAGTCCACGTGCTCGGCGTCGGCAGCCCGCTCCAGATTCAACAAACGGAGCATTTCATGATTCGGTGCCTTCACCTTTTCAATGAACAAAGCCGGCTCCGGCAGATCCTTTCGCACAGGGGAACTCCGGAATACATCAAATCCCTTTTCTTCCGCAAGCAGCAAAGCCGCGTAGTTTTCCTCAATGGAACACAACGGAGACAGGATCACGGCACCGGTTTCAGCATTCTCCAACGCCTGGCGCAATTGGGTAAGCGCCGCATCCGTTTCCACCTGTTCTCCTTCCAGAAGTGGCTGCGTAATCCGCCGTTCTCCCAGATTATAGTCCTTGTATGCGTATCGTCCTTCGTCACAGATGAAGAACCGCTGCATGGCATAGTTGTTTGCACTGATAAATCGAACCACCGGACCAGTTTCCGGATCAAGTGGAGTCGGCCGGTCGTGCACATCGGCCTGAATTGTACAACCAGCAGCGCATCCCTGGCAGACGGCTCTCACCGTTTCCGTCAGCCAGACTCTTTTCCGAAAGCGGAAATCATACAATCCCAGTGCGCCTACGGGACAGATATCCGAGATGTTGGAAACAAACGGGTTCTTGTCCATTCCTTCCGGATCTGTGGACACAATATGGGTATGATTCCCGCGCTCAACAGTTGTCAATTCATGGGTTCCCGTCACTTCATCCAGAAAACGAATACACCGGGTACACAAAACACAGCGATTATCGTTCTTGTAAATTTTTTCCGATACCCGCTCCACCTTGTGTCTTTCCTTCGGAAACACACTGCGCCTCTTGGATACGCCATGATCAAAATTGTAATCCTGCAGGAGGCATTCCCCCGACTTGTCACAAATGGGACAGTCAATCGGATGATCCAGTAGAATGAATTCCAGCACACCTTCCCGAGCCTCTTTCACCAGTTCCGATTCGGTCTTGATGACCATCCCGTCCTGGACCTGCGTGGAGCAGGCTGTCATCAACTTGGGACTTCCCTCTACTTCCACCAGACACATCCGGCAATTACCCGCTATGGACAATCCCGGATGGTAACAGAAATGGGGTATATCGATAGCGTTATCCCGGGCAGCTTCCAATATTGTCCGCCCCTCCGGCACTTGATACGTCTTGTCATTGATCGTAATATTCACCATGCCGCTCACCCGTATATCCGAACCTTATCGTGCACCAGGCATTTGCCATGCTCGATATGATATTCAAATTCATCCCGGAACCGGTCCAGGGCTCCCTTGACACAAAGAACAGCTGCATCACCGAGGGGACAGATTGTACGCCCCATGATCTTCAAACAAATGTCATACAGGAGATCAATATCTCCCGGTCGTCCCTCACCGTTCTC
Source organism: Acidobacteriota bacterium (assembly GCA_036736005.1). Lineage (GTDB taxonomy): Bacteria > Acidobacteriota > Holophagae > Thermotomaculales > Thermotomaculaceae > DAINNF01. The sequence goes on along the minus strand of DAINNF010000032.1, from coordinate 8,396 downwards.
GATATTTCTCAGAATCTTTGCCATCCACGGAGTCCCCTCACGACACGGCGTGCACTGTCCGCAAGACTCATGGGCATAAAAATCCGCTAGCCTTGCGAAAGCTTCCACGATACAGGTATCTTCATGCATTACGACAATTGCGCCCGATCCCAGCATGGAGTCCGCTTCCTTCAAAGAATCAAAATCCATGGCAATATCCAGATGCTCCGGTCCCAGAACCGGTGCCGAGGAGCCGCCGGGAATAATGGCCTTCACTTCTTTATCATCAATGATGCCGCCGGCATGCTCGTAGATGATCTCTCTCAAAGGCGTACCCATCGGCAGCTCATAATTTCCCGGTTTGTTCACATGCCCGGAAACGGAGAATATCTTGGTTCCGTTGTTGCGCTCCGGACCAATCGTCAGGAACCAGTCAGCGCCTCGCCTGATGATATCGGGTACACAGGCAATCGTTTCCACGTTGTTCACGGTGGTGGGCTTCCCGAAAACACCATATTGCGCCGGAAAAGGTGGCTTCAATCTCGGCTGACCGGAATAGCCTTCCAGTGATTGAATCAATCCGGTTTCTTCTCCGCAAATGTATGCGCCGGCACCCAGGTGAAGGTAAAGGTCAAAATCCACTCCGCTGTCGAGGATGTTCTTCCCCAGCAGACCCGCTTTGTACGCCTCATCAATGGCCGACTGCATTTGTTTGGCCACAAATTCAAATTCGCCCCGAATATAAATGTATCCGACAGTTGCATCAATGGCATAGCCACCAATTACCATCCCCTCAATCAACTGGTGGGGATTCTCGGACATAATGTAACGATCCTTGAATGTGCCCGGCTCCCCTTCATCCGCATTACAGACGAAGTACTTCTGGCCCGGCCCTTTGGGCATGAAACTCCATTTCAAACCGCAGGGGAAACCGGCTCCACCCCGTCCACGCAGATTGGATTTCTTCACTTCTTCAATAATCTTGTCCCGCTCCATTTGCAGTGCTTTCTTCAATCCCTCGTAACCGCCCAGCTTCTTGTAATTGGACAGATTACGAACCTCCGGATCGATCAGATGCTTGAACAGTACATATTCAGCCATCGATTTCCCCTTTGCGCATGGCATCGATGAGGTTTAACAACTTCTGCTCCGTCAGGTTTTCGTAGAAACTGTCGTTTACCTGCATCATGGGTGCGGTCCCGCATGAGCCCAGGCATTCCACCTCCGTCAGCGTAAACATGCCATCTTCCGTAGTTTCCCCGGGCGAAATTCCCAACTCCTCTTCCAGCTTCTCTACCAGATGCCGGGCACCGAGCAGGGAGCAGGATATATTGGTACACACCTGGATGTGAAATCGCCCCACCGGCTTCTTGTTGTACATCGTGTAGAATGTTGCAACATTCAATACATGCGCCCGGGGAAGGTCCAGTGCACATGCAACCTCATCAATGACCTCCTCAGATACATAACCATTAAGATTCTGCGCAAAGTGCAACGCTGGGAGTGTCGCCGCCTTGGCGTCCGGATAATGCGACCTGATTTCGGCCAGTTGCTCTTTATCCTGTTCATTAAATGTGAATGCCATATGTCGCTCCTATCGATCCAGTTCGCCGGCAATGATGTTCAGACTGCCCAGAATCGCAACCGCATCTGCTACCATGTGTCCTTTCACCTGCTCATCAAACGAAGAAAAAATCGGGAAACAAGGCGGACGGACCCGAATACGATATGGCCGGTTTTCTCCATCGGACACAATGAAAAACCCAAGCTCACCATTTGCGGCTTCCGTTGCACTGTATATCTCGCCTTCTGGTGGATGGATGCCGTGCATCACCAGTTTCATGTGATAAATCAGCCCTTCAATGGTGTTGTATACGTCTTCTTTCGGTGGGAGCGCGATGGTGGGATCATCAATAATCACCGGACCTTCAGGTAGGTTTTCCATGACCTGCTCAAGAATCCGAACGGACTGACGCATCTCTTCAACCCGCACGAGATAACGGTCATAGACGTCCCCCCGGGTACCAACTGGGACATCAAATTCATACTGATCGTATCCGAGATAAGGGTCCGCTTTACGTAAGTCCCACTCCAGGCCGGCCGCTCGGAGACACGGTCCGGTATAACCGTACTGAATGGAATCCTCCAGTGAAAACTCCCCCACTCCACGGCAACGGTCATAAAAGATCCGGTTGCGCGTCAACAGTGTCTCCAGTTCGTCCACCGCTGCAGGAAACTCTTTCAGGAATTGCCGTATCATGGCAATCGTTTCATCATCCATATCTCTACTGACACCGCCGATCCGCGTATACGATGTCGTCAACCGGGCACCACACATCCGGCTGAAAATGTCATAAATGGTCTCTCTGAATTTGAAAACATACAGGAAAGCCGTGAAAGCTCCGATATCGACGGCATTGATTCCCACGCACACAATGTGGTCGGCAATACGACCCAGTTCACAAGCAATCACTTCAAGTGCCTGTGCGCGCGGTGGGGATTGTATTCCAAGAAGTTTCTCGACGGCCAACGTGTATCCCACATTGTTGTTGATGGAGGATGTATAATTCATGCGGTCCGTAAACGGAAGGAATTTCTGATACGTCCGGTTCTCTCCCAGCTTCTCAACACCGCGGTGAAGATATCCGATTGTGGTGTCGCTTCCGACTACCGTTTCACCATCCAGCTCCAGAACAATATGAAGCGTCCCATGCGTCACCGGATGAGAAGGCCCCATATTGACGATCATCCGGTCCGTGCGAATATCCAGATCTCGTTTATGCTCAGTCATGGCAGTGTAGATTATCTCCTTCCAACGGAAAGTCCTTCCGAAGGGGATGACCCTCATAGGTTTCCCACATAAGGATCCGCTTCAGATTCGGGTGGTTCCGGAATCGGATTCCGAACATGTCATATACTTCCCTTTCATGCCAGTTTGCAGACTTGAAGAGATGGGAAGCCGAGTCCACTTGCGGACCATCTGGCCCACTACTGATACAAACTTTCACAAGCAGGCGCAGACGTGCTTCCATTCCCAGCAAATTGTAAATCACCTCGAACTCAGCCTCTCGTCCGGGATAATGCACTGCTGTTACGTCAAGCAGCATGGTAAACCCGTTGTCTCTCAAGAGTTCCAGCACAGTGGTAATACGTTCAGGGTTCAAGACCTCAACAACGCCATCACCTCGCAACGCCTCTTGATAGCGGATTTCCTTAGCGAAGTATCTCGTCAGCAGGTCGATAATCTGTTCCATGTTCCATCCTCTCCAGTTGCTCATAGAATTTCGCAATCCGCTCCTTGCGATCAATCAAGGATTCCGATTCCACGAGCTTCTGAATTTCCATTACACCGCGCATCATGTTTTCGGGTCTGGGCGGACATCCATCCACATAAACGTCAACCGGGATGATCCGATCAATTCCCTGCTGAACAGCATATGAACGGAAGAAACCGCCTGAGCATGTGCATGCTCCGACGGCAATGACCCATTTGGGCTCCGCCATCTGTGCATAAATCTTTCGCAGAACGGGCACCATTTTTCTGGTAACGGTTCCCATGACCATCATCATGTCCGATTGCCGCGGCGAAAATCGCATCGCCTCCGCACCGAACCGGCTCAGATCGAAATGAGATGCCTGCAAAGACATAAACTCGATCGCGCAACAGGCCGTTCCAAACGGCATCGGCCATAGTGAATACTTCCGGGCCCAGTTCACAAGCTTGCTCAGCTGGGTGGTGAGAATAGTATCGCCCAGTGCTCGTTCTACTCCCATTCCAACGCTCCCTTTCGCCAGACATATACGTATCCCACCAGAAGGATCAGGATAAATATTGCCATTTCGACAAGAATGAAACTTCCTGCCGAGAGATACTCACGATATACAACTGCCCAGGGATACATAAACGCAATTTCGATGTCAAACAGGATGAACAGCATGGCAATCACAAAATACTTCACGGAATATCGTTGCCGCGCTGTTTCCTGCTTTACAGGAACACCGCATTCGTACACATCAAGCTTGCTGTCCTGATTCCTTTTGGGTCCCAGAATTGCGGAGAGTCCGATAATAAGAAACGCTGTCAGGGCGGATAGCCCCAACAGCATCAAAATCGGTTGAAAAAGCTGAACCTCGCCTACCACTGTCAGGTCCTACTTCAATGGTCCGTAAAGTTCTTCATACTGGGCAATCGTCTTGTCAAGCTCAGCCTTATCTTTTTCATAGTTCGCAGGATACATCCCCTGCTTCCGCTTGACTTCTTCCGCATCCCGAATACGCTGACGCAACGTCTGAATCCGGTCCATCAGCGCACGCCGGTTCTGGGCTTCCGCCGCTTTGTTCTGCTCGTCTCTCCGGATATTCTCTTTCAGAGATTCCGCAATCTGACTCGCTTCATTCAACTTATTCCTGATTGCGCTGCTTGAAGAGAATTTCCGTCTCCCCTCGGAAAGCGTATCAATGGCCTTCTGAACCTGTCTCAACTGAGCCGAATAGCCATCAATATCCTTATAGAGAGCCAGTTCAGCTGTCCCGATATAGGTGTAAATCAACGGCGAGTTGTCCATGCGGGACTTCACCCGTTCCAGGTGCGGCAACGCCTCGGCAAACTGTTTGTTGCCCAGATAAGCTGAACCGAGGCCGAAAACGATTTCCTTTTCGTTTCCATACCGGTTCCTCAGATTCTCGAAAACGGTGATCGCAGTGGCATATTCCTTGGCACCAAGGTGGGCATTGGCCAGGTTCATCAACAAGTCTTTATCATTGGGAAAGGCTTTCAGGCCCTTCTGGCACCATTGGATGGTCTTGTCGTACAACCGGTCTTTTGCTGCACCGGACACCTCACGTGCACGGTTCAGACATACATCGGTCAACAATTCCAATGCGGGCTTGTTTCGAGGATTCAAAGATGCGGCCTTTTCAAGGGCCTTCATGGCGGAATCCAGATTGTTGTTCTTCACATATGCCAGACCAAGCTGGTAATGGTAATCATCCTTGCTGTCATCCAGCGCAATGGCCTGGATCAGGTCATTGACCGCCTTTGAATGCTGATTCGACTTATTCTCCGCAAAACCTTTGATGTAGTACAACTGCGCCTGCGCTTCAGCCGGTGACTGTGGAATATACTTGTCCGCTATGGAAATCGCGTTGGCATAATTTTTCTCTGCCACCATAATCTGCGCTTCCAGTGTCTTGATCTTGGCCAGATCCAGCGCTTTGGTCTGGGACTGCGCTGTCGCGGTTTCAGCTTCCCGAAGCCGTTCAAGTGCCGACTCATAATCATTCATCTTGAAATAGCAGACAGCCGCCATATATGCCGGAAAGTACCAGTAGCTCCCGTAAATCTCCATGTCCATCTCGAACTCACCGAGAGCTTCCTTGTACTTCCCCATTTTGAAATATTCCAAACCCGCCTGATAGTCGGCCCGCACGCCTGCTGAAAAGATCAGCAGTATCAAGGCCAGCATTGTCAACTTTTTCACGTGACACCTCGCTATTTATTTGGTCATTCAGGAGTCTGTCTGCCCCTTCAGGATGGCCTTGAACCGGGTCGCGAGCGCCCGGGCCTGCTCCTTGCCTTCGGCCGCCATCCACTCCTGGAGCATGGCATTGGCCGCGTCAATTACGGCCTTCTTATCCCCGGGATCCGTCTCCAGCCGGTTCAGCGCCTGTTTCAGGGTGCCTTCCATATGGCCCGCAAATCCCTCACCGCAGGTCTCGCGAGTTGCTTCTTTCAGCTTCAGCAACTTGACGACAAGCGGCGGCACTTCTATTTCCTGCTGTTCGCGGGTGGGTACCTTTGAAAGGGACACCAGTCCGTTGATCAGCAATCCATATACCAGCTTGGATACCGCAAAAGGAGATCGATCACATTGTACGGCGATGTCCCGGATGTTCCGGCTGCCGTCAATATGCCTCAAAATATCCCACTCCGCGGTATTCAGTGTTTGTTCCCGGGTGGAATTATCTTCTACAAAAGGATAATAAGACAGGGATGGGATCTTGCGGTTCAACACCCGCCACTCATCCAGACGTCTTGCCGATTCCATCAAAAGACTGGTCAGATTGCCTTCGACATTGTGCTCATATTCCTTATCCACAGGGACCACGCGGAATGAACCTTCAAACCAGATCGCAATCTCATATACTGCTTCATCTCCAGCCAGTTCACTCACACGTGCATGAACCACTTCTCCGTCCTGAAGCACAATCTTTCCGGTTACGCCTTCGCTGTTGCGGAACTCTACCACTCCCGTTTCCTGGGACATGTTTGCCAGTTGGAGAATGTCCGGCAATTTCAGCTCAGACAATGACCCCTGCAATTGCATCTGACCATCCTTAAAAAAACCTTGCCGGCCGAAGCCGGCAAGTTCGATTACGCTAACTGGTAAGCTGGAACCGGACATTCAACGTCATGATGACGTCAACCGGCTGACCTCTGAGCTTACCGGGTGTAAACTGGAGTTTTTTCACGGCCCGGATCGCAGCTTCCGGGAAGCCCAGTGACCGCAACGTGCCACCGATTACCCGGACACTCCCGACCGTACCGTCTTTCTGCAATACAACTTCCAGCAAGACGAATCCCTGCATACGGGCCTTCTTGCCCAGTTCAGGATAAACGACATTTGCCTGAAGTTGGCGAATATCATACTGCGGTTTTTCCAGACCTGCCACACCTTCACGAACCGGTCCGCTGGGTGCAGGAGGTGCGTCGGGAATACCGATAATGTAGTCGTCATCCGTAACCTGCAGGTTCTGAGATTCTTCAGCCTCAATGGGCACAATCGGTTCCGGTTCGTCCGGCGTCGGGTCGGGAACCGGGACCTTTTTCACCTTCTTCTGCAACTGCAACTGCTGCAACTGCTGTTCGGGTGGCGGCCTCAGTACGACGCGCCGCATGATTTTTTCCTGCTTTGCTTCTTCCACAAACTGCTGGCCGTGCAATTCCGGCATCTGCCACCAGATCAGGAAGATATGCAGCAAGATTGCCACCAGAAGTGCAATCTTGTAGTTCTTCTTGTCCTCTTCCGTTTCCCATACCAGCTCGGCTGCCAGGCTGTGGTCTACCTCCTGTGAAAGCGTGCTGGTATTTTTTGCTTCTTCTGCCATGTCAACACCTCGCTTTCACATCAGTAGCCCCACGCTTCGGCTTCCGCCAACGTGGGTATGGTAATGGTCAGGTTAGGAATATTCTTCTCTTTCTGCAACTGTTCCTCCAGTTGCTTCAACTGGTCCAGTACCATCACCATGGACTCGTACTTGGCTTCCGGGTCCACATGAACGATGATGGGTTTCTTCCAGTTGTTGCCGACTTTCGGATACAGGTACTCTTTCAACGTATAAGCCTGGGTTATCGGTTGTGCACCCTTCTTATCCACTGAAAACGTATTGTCCGCGTTGACCTTGATATAGATCGACTCTTCCTGTTCTACAATATCCGTCTTCTTATCGTCCTGCTGCGGCAGCATGTGTTCAATGCCCTTGGTGGCGCTGATCACGGTGGTCAGCATGAAGAAGACGATCAACAGGAACGCGATGTCGGCCATGGAAGCGGTCGGAATTTCCGGCTGCTCTTTCTTTCTAGCTAATTTCATGGCTTACTCCTGTCAGTACGCTTCTTCTTTGATTTCCATATCCGTGAGGAACTGGAGGTTCTTGGTACGTGCCTGCTGCAATTGCTCGAGCACTTTGTCAATCACCTGCCACCGGACATTCCTGTCCGCCTTCACGACGATGGGCTGTTCCGGATTCTTGGACATCAGGTCTACCGCGAAGGACAATACGTCAGACTGGTCAATCGGGTGGCTGTCCTCCTTGCCGTCGGACACCTTGATGTAATTGTCCTCGGTAATGACAATAAATGCCGATCCCTTCACAACCTCGGACCGCACTTCGGACCGTGGCAGCGTCAACACCGTCTTGTCTACCTGAAACACCGTGGTAATCATAAAGAACACGATGAGCAGGAAGGCAATATCGGCCATCGACGCCGTGGGGATGTAGGCATCAATTGACTTTGTCTTCCGAATCTTCATGGTAAAACCCTATGCCTTACTGAACGTTTTCGATTTCGCCAAACGTCTCCACCAGCACGTTAGAAGCGGATTCGATGTCACGAATAAACCCACCGATCCGGGCCATGTAGAAGTTGTAGAAGAGCAGGGTCGGCGCTGCAACGATCAAACCACCGGCGGTCGTGATCAGTGCTGTCGAAATACCTTCTGCAACCTTGGCCGGGTCGTTCAACTTGGACATGGCGTCGAAGGACGCGATCATGCCCACAACGGTTCCGAGGAAGCCGAGCATCGGAGCCAGGTTGGAAACCGATGCCAGAATGCCGAGACCACGTTCCAAGCGTGCAATTTCATGCACAGCTGCGTTTTCCATTGTCTTTTCAACTTCTTCTTTCGGACGACCAT
>DAINNF010000031.1:0-23238 GCA_036736005.1 Acidobacteriota bacterium | reverse complement strand
CATTCAATTGCCGCCCGGCGACCGGCGGGACCGGTGCCGACCACGACGACATCATATGATTCTATTTTCTCTGGTTCTCTCCGGTTTGCAGTCAAAATTCAGCCCCCTGTCCGGTATCGCACGGTTCATTCAACTTCATGGTTCTACACCGGGTTCATGAATGCATTTTGAACCACAGTGGAATTGGCTCCTGTTTGGTCAGCCCGATTGTACACCAAATACAGAGAGAATCGAATACCCGGTCCGTTTAACCGGACCCGATTATAAAACCGATAATGGAATCGGCCTGTGTGCTACTGTCGCATCAACCGGAACTTGTAACCGTAACAGATCAGACCGGATTCTCCTTCTTCCTGGATCTTTCGAAACACGATTCGGACAGGCAATCCAATGTCAATCTCATCCGGCCTGCAGTCTACGATCTGCCCGGTGACGCGTACCCCGTTTTCCAGTTCAACGATACCGACCGCGTAGGGTGTTTCTTCCGCAAATCGGTCAGGAGCAACGTGAATAACCGTGTATGTTGCAATCTTGCCTGTTTCCGGAAGACGGTCCGCCCTGAATGTCTCTCCACCGCAATCGGAACAGACCTGTCGGGGAGGAAAGAAGATTTTTCCGCATTTTTCGCACACCGCGGATTCCAAACGGTATCGTTGGGGAATTTCACGTGTATATCTCGGTGATGGCATGGTTCTCCTCCCTCACAGTGCTTTCAGGATATGGACGGTTGAGCTGCCGCCGGAACCGCCCATGTTCTGCGCCAGGCCCACGCGGGCATCTTTCACCTGCCGTTCCCCGCATTCGCCGCGCAACTGTTCCACGATTTCAATAATCTGGGCGATGCCGGTTGCGCCCACCGGATGTCCCTTGGATTTGAGCCCACCGCTGGTATTCACCGGTATCTTGCCGTCCAGTGCAGTCAGACCGCTTTGAGCAGCACCACCGCCCTGGCCCGGTTCCACAATACCCAGAGCCTCAATATTGCAGATTTCCGCTATCGTAAAACAGTCATGGACTTCCACCACATCCATATCCGCCGGCGTCAGGCCAGCCATTTTGTATGCCATCGCTCCCGCATGTTTGACTGCACTCAGCATTGTCATGTCCTTGCGGTCATGAAGCCCGATACTGTCCGTTGCCTGTCCGGAACCGATCACCTGAATCGGACGATCGGTAAACTGACGGGCCATATCCAACGGACAGAGAATCATTGCCGCCCCACCATCCGTGACCGGCGAGCAATCCAGCAAACGGAGCGGATCCGCCACCTTGGATGAATTCAACACCTGTTCCGCCGTCACCTTCAGATGAAATTGCGCCCGGGGATTTTTCAACCCGTTTTCATGGTTCTTTACCGCCACTGCGGCCAGCTGCTCCCGGGTCGTACCATACTTGTGCATGTGGGCACGAGCAATCATGGCATAAAGACCGGGAAACGTAATTCCATGATACACTTCATATTCCTGGTCGGCTGCTGTTGACAGCGCATAGGTAACGTCCGCACCGTCATTCATCTTCTCAACGCCGCCCACCAGCACAATATCGCTCATGCCGGAGGCAACCTCCATGAATCCCAGTCTGAAGGCCACGCCGCCCGATGCACAAGCCGACTCCACCCGGGTTGCCGGTACGGGCGTCACACCCAGATAATCCGCCATCAGGGACCCGACATGTTCCTGACCCACGAACAGGCCACCGCTCATGGTGCCGACATACATGGAATCGACATGATCCACCCCGGCTTGCCGGATGGCTTCCATCGCCGCTTCCACGAACAGTGCCCGGAAAGAGCGGTCCCAGAGTTCCCCGAATGGGGTCATTCCTGTTCCAATAACTGCTACATCCCGCATCTCAGTACTCCTTTACACAATCGAACCGTCAACCATTCGATGTTTACAGTCCGCCTCAACTGTTCATGATGATTTTTTTCCGGTATTTGGCATACTCGGCATAGTTCAGATACATCCGGTTGTCCCGGATCAGGTCGGCAAACAGCGGGGCCTTGTCCCGTACCGCATCAATCCGGTCGGTTACCCGGAAAATAAAGCCATCACTGCCGGCCCCGGAACCGAATGAAACCATCATAATCCGATCCCCCGGTTTCGCCACATCCAGCGTTGCGGCCATACCCGTGGGGGATGAACCGGAGTAGGTATTGCCCATCAGGGGGACTACCCAGCCGGGTTCCAGTTGTTCCTTGGTAAAGCCCAGGATTTTACCCGCCCTCTGGGGAAATTTGCCGTTGGGCATATGGAAAACAGCGTAAGCCAGATCCTTCGGTGTAACCCCGGCCTTTTTCATCAGTCCCCGGGCCGCTCCCAGAACATGACGGAAATAGGCCGGTTCCCCGGTGAATCGCCCGGTATGCTGGGGATACATTTCCCGTTCCCTGCGCCAGAAATCGGCGGTATCGGATGTATAGGAGTAGGTTTCCTCCACTTCGGCGAGAACCTGTTCAGTTCCCATGATGAACGCGGCACCACCGGCTGATGCGGTATACTCGAGAGCATCGTTCGGCGCCCCCTGAGATGTGTCCGCGCCAATACCCAGAGCATATTTCATGAGGCCGGACCGGACATGGGAATAGGCCACAAACATGGCCTCCGCTCCCGCTTTGCATGCAAACTCGAAATCCGCCACATGAACTTCCGGGCCAATACCCAGAGCGTCCACTACCACCGTCCCGCTGGGTTTGACCGCATAGGGGTGCGATTCCGATCCGATATAAACCGCGCCGATTTCCTTCGGATCAATGCCGGCTCGTTTCAATGCGTTTCGCGCCGCCTCAACCGATATGGTAATCGTGTCTTCATCCATGCCCGGCACCGTCTTCTCCTCCAGAAGAAGACCCCGTTTGACAGCCACCGGGTCGTTGCCCCATTGCAGCGCAATGTCCTCCGCCTTGATTCGAAAACACGGCACATAAGAACCGTAACCCACAATTCCGATCATGTCATTTCCCTCCCTTTTCCTGTCCGGGTCGGGATGGTCGAACACATGTAACCGGTCCGGCCGGTCCAATCCGGATCGCACTCTTCTCGAACAGGCACGTGGCACTGTTCCTTTCCAAAATGATGGTACAAAACCTGTAAGCAGGATACGGGAAAGACAGGTTGTTTTCAAGCATCCCCTCCGTCACCGGAATACGGATTCTTCCCGTTTCAACAAGCATCTGAGCATGTCGATCCACCGCTCACCAGTCAACTGAAAGTAAAAGTTGTGCTAAAATGCCACGCCATGCAGAAACGAATCCTTCTGATTGACAATATGGATTCCTTCACCGACAACGTCCGGCACCTTTTCGCACGGCTTGGCGCTTCGGTTTCTGTGATGCGCAGTGACCGTACAACCTTGACGGATGTGAACACGTTCGACCCGGAACTGATCATACTGTCCCCGGGTCCCGGTCAGCCGGAAAACGCTGCACTTTCCCGCTCCGTCATTCAAACCTGGCTGGGAAAACGACCGCTGATCGGTATCTGTCTGGGTATGCAGTGCATGGTGACAGAAGCAGGAGGACGTGTTGTTGCGGGAGACCCCTGTCACGGAAAAACGTGGCCGGTTTTTCACGACGGCACGGGTATCTTCAACGGACTGCCTGATCCGCTGTCGGTCGGGCGTTACCATTCGCTGATCTGCGCAGTCATTCCCGCCGATTACCGTACCATCGCGTGGACGTCTGACGGAATTTCCATGGCCATCCAACACCGGGAATTGCCGGCAACCGGGTTTCAGTTTCACCCGGAATCCTTTCTGACCGAATCCGGGCTGAAACTGGCGGAGAATATTCTTCATGCATATTCGTGAACACTGGGTCCGCTCCGGGGGATCTGCCCATACAGATGACCTGATCGACCGGATCACCAACCGGCCTTCAGCAGTACTCCACGGGAACGGAGACTGGCTCATTTTCGGGTCCGATCCCGGACTCTGGGTTCGGGATCTTGACTGGGAATTCCGGATGGAACGCAGCGGAGATCTGCCTCCCTTCTTTCCGGACCTGATCGGCTGGATTGCCTACGAGGCAGGATTTGCGCTGGATTCGGCATTCCCGGACTTTCCGGAACTTCCCTACGCGCCCATCCGATTGGCCGTATTCAGAAACATTCGGCTTGTCCATCGCCAAACCGGGATCATGTACAGCGGAACCCGGGAAATTCCGCCAGCCGGACCGGACATCCCCGTCACAGAAGAACCGTTTCGGGCCCGGAAAACCGGTGATACGGACACACCGGACCAATACCGGAGAAAAGTGGTCCGCATCCGGAATGAAATTGCCGCAGGAAACGTGTATCAGGCCAACCTGACCCGACGTGAATACTGGTCGTACCGGGGTGATGACCGCATGTTTGCACGTCGGTTGGCAATGGAGAACCCGGGTTCGTTCTCCGCTTATCTACGCTATCCGGATCTGATCGTCGTCAGTTCCTCTCCCGAGCGGTTTCTCCGAAGGAATGAAGACAAGATCTCGGCCAGCCCCATCAAGGGCACCCTGCCACGGAGTTCCGATCCGGAAACCGATATGAAACTGGCAGATCAGCTGCTCCACGATGAAAAAAACCGGGCTGAACTGGCCATGATCACCGACCTCCTCAGAAATGACCTCTCACGGGTGTGTACAGCCGGTTCGGTCGTGGTAAAAGGGTTTCCGATTCTGATGCAGCTTGCCAACGTCCATCACCTGGTGGCCCACATCCGGGGACGCCTGTGCCCCGATGTTTCACTGAAACAGATCCTGGCGGCAACGTTTCCGGGTGGTTCCATCACCGGCTGTCCCCGCATTGCAGCAGTTCATCTGCTGCATCAACTGGAACCCGTACCCAGGGGGGTCTACACGGGCAGCATCGGCTGGATCCGTGCGGACGGGAATGCGTTTGACCTGAACATTGCAATCCGCACATGTGAACTGAAAAATGGTGAACTGTCCTTTGGTCTGGGAGGCGGAATCGTCTGGGACTCGGATCCCATTCTGGAGTATGATGAAACAGTGGCCAAAGGGAGGTCCATTATTCGATGCTTGAGTTGACCACCGATACCCGACTGGATGTGGCGCGCTCCGCCATCGTCTATGGCGGCGGCGTGTTTGAAACGGTTCGTGTGACGCAATCCGTGCCACTCTTCCTGGATTTGCATCTGGAACGGATGAACACCGGTCTGCGGGCGCTTGAAATGGACCCTGCTCCCCCGACTCCAACTGTTCGTTCATTTATTCAGTCCTATCTGCGAAAGGAACACCTTCAGGAAGGTGCCCTCCGACTACTGGCAGTCGATGACAAGCTGATGATCATGCGCCGGGACACCTATCCCCGCCCCGATTTCACCGAAATCGGAATTGCCCCCCACTTTCACCGGACCAGTTCTTCCTCCCTCCAGGGCATTAAATCAGCCGCTTACCTGGAAAACCGGCTGCTGACCCGGCGGGCACAACAGGATGGTCTGTTTGACAGGATTGCCTGTAATGAGCGGGGACAGCTCACCGATGGTGGACGCTGCAACCTCTTTGTCGTATCCGGGAACGAACTGGTAACCCCACCGGTAGACGACGGCGCACTGCCGGGTGTAACCCGCACCATTCTGTTAACTTTCCCGGGTGTAAAGGAACAGAGTCTCGTGAAAGACGATCTTCAGCTCGCACCGGCCGGATGTGTGACCAGTTCCCTGGCAGGTGTCCTCCCGGTGAACCGGGTTCGTGGACTGGTGAGATGGGATCCGGAGCATCCGATTCTGAAATCGGTCATGGAACAGTATGCCCGGACCGTAGCGGTCCAGATCGAGCGGTATTCGGAGCCGGACGACGATTAGAAGCCGAAACGTCTGGGAATAAACGTCTTTTCAAACAGGTGAATGGCATACAGGTCGGTCATCCCCGAAATAAAGTCCGCAACCAGACGTTCCGGAGGATCCGGTCGCAAACGGTACATGTCCGGCATACGATCCGGATGTTCCAGCAGATAACCAAACAGGAACTCGATAATTTTCTCCGACTTGAGAAATTCCCGTTTCACTTCCGGATTCAAATAGATCCGTTCATACATGAATTCCTTGTATATCCGGAAATTTACCCGCATCGGTTCACTCATTCCAATCGATTCACCATTATCCGCCAGACTGGTATGGATGATGTCCTTGATCAGTGCATCGATCCGTTCCCGGGATGTTCCCCCCATTGATTTCAGCACCACATCCGGTAGATCAGCCGGTTCGATAATAGCGGCCCGCACCGCATCATCACAGTCATGGTTCAAGTATGCCACGACATCGGAAAGTCGCACCACCCGCGCTTCCAGTGTGCGGATATTCTGATCACCGCCCGTCGGATCACCGGAACGCCCTTTGGAGTGTTTCCCGATCCCCTCGATCACCTCACGGGTCAGGTTCAGACCCTGTCCGTCCCGTTCCAGGAAATTTACAACCCGGACGCTCTGCACATAATGACGGAATCCGCCGCAATGCGCCGTCAAACGATCCAGAACACCTTCTCCCGCATGACCAAACGGTGTATGGCCGAGATCATGCCCCAACGCAATGGCTTCGATCAGGTCTTCATTCAGACGCAACGCCCGCCCGATGGTACGGGCAATCTGGGAAACTTCCAGTGTATGAGTCAGCCGTGTCCGGTAATGGTCTCCGAGAGGGGCCAGAAACACCTGGGTTTTGTGCTTCAGCCGCCGGAATGATTTGCTGTGCAGAATGCGATCCCGGTCCCGCTGATAGCCGGTCCGCACTTCGCAGGGAGATTCCGGATATCTACGCCCACGACTGTCTGCCGCGCGCGCCGCATGGGGTGACAGGATTTCCAGTTCCCGTTGTTCGCTCTGCTCACGAATGTTCATGCTGCCTGCCTCCCGTCATCATCGAGACCAGAATACCGGCCAGCAGTGAGAGGATAAATGCCGGCACAAGCTCGTACAGTGCATTGTCCAGAACCGGAATGGCCGTCCACACCACGACAACGGCCGGACCCACCAGCAGGTTGGCCAACGCTCCCCATTTGTTGAACCGTTTACAATAAATCATGCACAGAATCATGGGCGAAAACGCCGCGCCCAACGCTCCCCATGCATAAAGCACAAAGGTATAAATCACCTTGACATCCCGAAGGGCAATCAGGATAGCGATCACCGTCATCAAGACAATCACGGCGCGGGTCACAATCACCATCTTCTTCATGTTTACGGTTCGGCGTGTCAGCTTGATCCACAAATCATTCACCAGTGATGTGGCTGCATACATCAATTGGGAATCCGCTGTTGACATGATGGCGGCTGTTACCGCAGCCAGTACCACGCCTCCGATTACCGGATGCAGATAGGTGGCGGCCACTTTCGGCAGTACATGTTCCGCATCCTCAAGTCCGGGGAACAGGACGCGCCCGGCAATACCCAGTGTGACGGAACCGAACAGTACCACCAGTCCCCATATCGTGGCAATCCGGCCGGAACGGAGTCCTTCCGATTCGTCCTTCACCGTTATGTATCGGATCACCACATGGGGCATGCCCTGGTACCCCAGGCCGATCCCCAGCTGGCCCACAATGAAACCGACACTTCCCCACAGCGTCGCGTCCGAAAGGGAAAAAAAGCCGGTCAGCCCGGACCGTTCCAGTTCCCCCATGATTTCACCGAAACCACCGGCATGAACCACCGCCACTACCGGGAGTACAATCATGATCAGGGCCATCAGCATTCCCTGTAACGCATCGGTCCAGCAGACTGCGGCATAGCCGCCCATCAGAACATAGGCCGCGATGATCAGGCTGCCCACCAGAACACCGGTCCGGTAATCCATAATTCCCATGCCTTCCAGGGTTTTCCCCGCTCCCACAAACTGGGAGACCACATAGGCCCCCATGAAAAATACAATCACAACACTACCGATGATCCGGAGCATCTTCCTGCGGTCATCCAGTTCGTCTTCAATCATATCGGCCATGGTCACGGACCCGGACGCGCCGGAAAGCCGCCGGACCGGAACAATCACAAACAACCAGTTCACCATGAAGCCCAGGACACAGCCGATAACCGCCCAGTAAGCGGCCAGACCTTTGCTGTATCCCAGTCCGGACAACCCCAGCATCACCCACGCGCTTTCCGAACTGGCGGCCGCACTGAGTGCTGTCACCCACGCGCCAATGGACTTTCCGGCGGAAACAAAGTCGTCGTAGGAACGGGAAAACTGACGGTCAGCCAGGTAGCCGATCACCAGAAGCCCCAGCAGATAAAGACCAAATGTAACCATCAGTGCAGTTTGATGTTCAGCCACATAACCTCCCTTGACTTTGTTTGTTCACATCATGTCGGGTTGTAGTCTGTTCCACCCGTCATCATGGTTCTTCTGCATCGACCGCTTCGTTCAGCGCTTGAATCAGCTTTTCCTGTTGTTCAGGTTTCAGCGCATTCCGGTCAGCATTTTCTCCAATGGTACCCCACACCGGTTCTCCGCATACCAGGCAGGGGAAACTATGCGCCATGAACACCCGGACTGTCTTGGGATACTTCGCGACAACGTCTTCCACCAGATCATTCAGCGTAATCATGTCCGTCTCCCTCTCTCTCCTGCACCAGGACCTTGAACACATCTCCCATCTGGCCGGGCAGCAGCAGTGTTTTCAGCTGGAAAGCTTCCGAAGTGGTGGGTTCCTGTCCATCCCGGAATACATCAAACAGACCGTGATCCATCAGGTAGTTCCGTTGATTCTTGAAATAGGTCGCCTGTATGCCGAACCGGTCCCCGTAATGGATCAGGGCATCGAAATTGACATGGCTGGTCACGTCCATTTCCCCTTCCATCTGAAAGACATCATCATATGCCCCGTGCCGATGATACCCCATCAGGGTTCCTCGGGTCCGGTCCGGATGGTACAGCACATCCTGAGTATAACCATAGTCAACGGTGATCATATGCATATCCCGGATATGATCGGAAAGCTGTTGATAGACGTTTCGGATATCGGTATTGATTTCCGCCTGACAGCCTTCCGGTATCCGGATACCCAGTTCATCAATCTCCCGAAGAACGGCATCATCGGGTTCCCGGTAATCGGTGGTATACCCCTTTTCACTGCAATCCACATATTGTTCCATCAGACGGCCTTCCCGCGCAGTGACCACATGAACCGGAAATGCATCGAAAAATTCATTGGAAAACACAAACGCCCGGTTCATCTCCGGAAGATCCGACAGGTCTTCGTGAAAGACCGCCCGCTGGAGATGATCTTTCAAATTGCGGCTGGTCTCCGCCAGCAGTGCTGAATTCTGTTCGACCAGATGGTAGGTGGTACGCTGATAAAGGGTCAGGTCGTTGCGGGCGAGGTATTCCAGCAGGTCGTTTGCCAGCAATCCCTGACCGGCTCCCATCTCAACAATATGGGTCTCACCCTTACCGGGAGCAACTGAAATGAATCGGTGGGAAAGAACCCTTCCCATCACACTGCCCAGGTGGGCAGATGTAAAAAAATCCCCGTCGCGACCAAGCCGCCCCGGGGATCGATAATATCCAAACTCGGGATCGTAAAGACACAATTCCATGTAGCGCTTGAACGGGATCCCGGCAGATTCGCTGATTTCTCTTCGAATTTTCTTTCGAAGGCGGTTCATTGTCCTTCCGGCAGAATCAGAGAAGAGACAATCTGTCCGTTCTGTACGAACAGATCCATATCCTCATCCGTGCCCCCCGGAATACCGTCCCGGCCGAAGCAGGCAATCACGTAGCCGCTTCGGTCACGCTTGTAGAGAATCGGGTTACCCCAGGGATCCATGACCCGTTTCGGCAGGTAACGAGGAACCAGAACGTCCATGCTCTCGGGAAAGCGGTTTCGTTCCTGGTGATAAACTTCAACAGCCCTGCCCACTTTCTTCAATGCACGTGCTACAGCGTCTTTCCGTGCTTCCACTTCATAATGAAACAGATCCTTGAACGTATCGTACTCTTCCGCCGCAATCACGGCTTCCCGTGTACCCGGATACTCATTGATAATCCGTTCCAACAGCTTTACCGCTTCGGTGTAATCTCCCCGTGTGCTGGCCTGGTGCGCCTCATCCAGCAGGAAAGCTGCCTCCGGGTTCTCATTGGAGCCGCAGCCCGCGAGCATCATGAAAACCAGAAGAACCCCAGCAAGACGCTTCAATGCCCGATACCCTCCTTAATCAGCTTTACGATGGCAATCCCCATCAGGGCGTAGACAACGATGAAGAACCAGCCGCCCTGCTTGAGTGTACGCCCCAGTTCTTTCCAGTCCACTGAAAACAGATAAAGAATCAGAACCAGTGCCAACGTAACCGTTACATAGGACATCATGCCCTCCAGTCTTTGGAATCGTGTTCGATGAATCTATTCCTCGTCCTCTTCCATGCGCTGCTTGGCTTCTGCGACAATTTTCTCCTGCAGATTGCCCGGAACTTCATCATAGTGGGAAAACTCCAGGTGGAATGAACCCCGGCCCCCCGTAATGGAACGCAAAGTAGACTCATAGGTCAGCATTTCGGCCATCGGGACCTGTGCCTTGATAATCTGGTTATCTCCACTGGCTTCCATTCCCTGGATTCGTCCCCTGCGGGAATTAAGATCGCCCATGATATCACCCATGTTTTCTTCCGGAGCATAAATTTCTACCTGCATGATAGGTTCCAGAATGGTGGCACCGGCCTGTTCCATACCTTTCTTGAATGCCATGGAACCGGCAATCTTGAATGCCATTTCGGAAGAGTCCACTTCATGATAAGAACCGTCATTCAGGGTCACCTTGAAATCGACCACCGGATAACCGGCCACAAATCCCTTCATCCGGGCTTCCTGAATTCCTTTTTCCACAGCCGGGATATAGGTTTTGGGAATTGATCCGCCGAAGATCTTGTCCTCAAACTGGAAGTCTTCCCCCCGACCCATCGGAATCATGGTGATCTTACAATGACCGTACTGGCCCTTACCTCCTGTCTGTTTCTTGTATTTGGCTTCCACATCCACCTGCTTGCGAATGGTCTCCCGATAGGGCACCTGCGGCGGCATCAGGATGGCTTCCACCTTGTAGCGTTCCTTCATCTTGGATAATGCCACCTCGACATGCAACTGACCGGAACCGGAAATCAGAAGCTGATGGGTCTGCGCATCCCGGTCCAGCTTCAACATGGGGTCCTCTTCGTTGATCCGGCGCAAAGCGGTGGAAATCTTGTCTTCATCTCCCTTGGACTTGGGTTCAATCGCAAACGAAATGGCCGGTTCCGGGAACTTCACCGGTGGGAACCGGAATTCAGCGCCCTTTTCTGCGAGGGTGTCACTGGTGTCCACTTCTTTCAGCTTGGCAATGGCCACGATGTCGCCTGCGCTGACCGATTCCACGTTGACATGATCTTTCCCCTGCAGCAGGAACATGGAACCGAGTTTTTCAGCACTGCTGTTGCGTACGTTGACCAGTGTTTTGTCCGGCGTTATGGTACCGGACATCACTTTGAACACGTTGATCCGGCCCGCATGCTGGTCGGACACGGTCTTGAAACAGAACAGCGCCGGCTGACCGGCAGGATCCTGCTTCATGCTTTCTTCTGTATCGCCCTTCATCACGGGCACCGAACGTCCAACCGGGCCGGGCATGGTCTGGGAGATGAAATCCATAACCTGGTGTATGTTGATGTTGGATGTGGCTGAACACGGAAACACCGGGAAGAACGCACGGGATGCAATGGCCTCACTGAGACCGGTCTTGAGCTGATCTTCAGACAGCGTACCTTCTTCCAGATAGCTGTCCATCAATTCTTCCGAACTTTCGGCGATCATTTCCATGATCTGTTCCCGGGCTGTATCCACTGCCGCCTGCATATCCGCGGGAATATCGGCTGTCTCAAACTTGCCGGATGCATCTTTGTAGGTGTAGGCCTTTCCGCTCAGCAGATCCACCATGCCTGCGAAGTCTTTCTCTTTACCGATGGGCAGCGCAACTGGAACCGCCTCACGGCCCAGCTTGTTCTGAACCGACTCCACCGCTTTACCGAAATCAGCATGCTCACGGTCAAGCTTGTTTACCACGATGACCACCGGCCGGTTCAGTTCTTCCGCCTGTTTCCATGCCTTTTCGGTCTGCACTTCAACCCCTGAAACGCCACAAACCGTGATCAGCATGCCATCGCATACCCGCAGAGCGCCACGGCCTTCCGGAAAGAAGTTTCCGAATCCGGGCGTATCCAGCAGATTGACCTTCCTCTTGTTCTTTTCAAAATGGCAGATGCCGGTACTCAGAGTAATTTTCCGCTTAATCTCTTCTGAATCATAATCGGTGACTGTATTCCCGTCGTCTACACGGGTCAGACGATTGGTTACGCCGGCGTTAAACAGCATGGCGGATACCAGAGATGTTTTGCCGCTGTCACCATGTCCGGCAAGTGCAATAGTTCGAATATCTTGTGAGTCGTAAGATTTCATTGAGAGATCCTCCACAACAGTACATTTCTCAAGTATGAGACAGTTTAGCATAAGGGTGTGAAAACTCAAACATGTATTGATTTGACTCAAAGAGTTCTCCTATAATGACCATATGGTAACGGGAACAATTACCGTACGTTTGGAAAATTCCAGCTCTGAGGGGGGTATTCAGCGGTCGGAATACCGTGAAACACTCCCCCGCCATTTGTCACTTTTTCGACAGCTGATTCCACTTCTGACGGACAAAGGATTGAACGGCATTCAACTGGAAACCCGTTTTGAAAGCCGATGTGAGCAGATTGAAACGGTATTGTCTTTCGTGGAGGCGGTGCTGCACAAGGCTCACCTCATCCCTGCAGACCAACTGAGCCGTGTAATGCTGGTCATTCACGAAGCGGTCTCCAACGCCGTCTACCATGGGAATCTCCGTGTCCCCCAACAGGTCAGAAGCACCCAGTCATTCCCGGAATACGAATCTGAACTGAACCGCTCCAAACCCGAGCTGCTTGAACGTACCGTAGACCTCAATTTGAATGTGCGCGATACGGATGCCGAAATTCTGGTTTCGGACTGCGGTGGCGGATTTGATTACCAGCGTGAATTGTCACGCAAGCACCCGCCGGATCCGGACCGGGAAACAGGTCGCGGCATATTCCTGTTGAAACAAACCGTAGATGAAATGGAATTTCGGGATAATGGTGAAACCATCTATATGAAGATGACATGGAGGGACTATGCTTGATTGGCAGGAACAGATCAATCCACCGGAAGCGACCTGGATCCTATCGGGCAAAATTACCTTTGAAAATTCGACCGAATTGCGGGCACGGGTCAAAGATGTGGTATTGAATCAACCAATCCGGAAATTGACATTCAACATGGGCAACGTGCGCTTCATCGATTCCAGTGGACTGGGATTGCTGGTATCCATCAAAAACACCATGGTGAAACGGGACGGGGTGTTTATTGTCCGGAACGTAACGGAAACCGTTCGCAACATCATGAACCAGACCGGGCTTGACCGGTACTTCGATATTTGATGAGCACTCCAGAGAAAGGCACCGTTCTGATTGTCGATGATGAAATCCGAATTACGGATATTCTGGATCTGTACCTGAAGAAGGAAGGATACCTGACCTTCAAAGCTCAGGATGGCTTCCAGGCCCTGTCCCTGATGGAACAGCATGTGCCCGACCTGGTTATTTCAGACCTGATGATGCCCAAAATGGACGGAACTGCATTGTGCAAAGAGGCCAAGACCCGTCCGGAATTCAACAATCCCTATTTCATCATGTTGACGGCCCGATCTACCGTGGACAGCAAGATCCAGGGCCTCACCATCGGGGCTGATGACTATATTACAAAGCCATTCAACGTGAAGGAACTGGTTGCGCGAGTCAATTCCGCCATGCGGGTCAAGGCACTTCAGAATGAGATTGTTGAGAAAAACGTGGAGCTGGAACGGTATAAAGACGCCATGGAGAAAGAACTTCAATTGGCCGCGCGGTTTCAGGAATCCCTCGTTCCCGCAGACGGGATCATGCGGGACCGGGTCCAACTTCGCTCGGTGTTTCAGCCTGCCATTCACATCGGTGGAGACATCTATGATGTGCGCACCTCTCCGGAAGGGGACATCGTTTTTTTCGTAGCAGACGTAACCGGACATGGAATCGTAGCTGCGCTCATATCAGCCATGATCAAACTCTCCTTCATGCAGGCCATCAGCGGCAATGCCCGACCGGTTGAGATTGCCGGTAAAGTGAACCGGGATATTGTCCATACCACTTCCGAAGAACATTTCGCTTCCATGCTGCTGGGGCGTTTGGACAGGGAAGCACGCAACCTGACTGTTGTTCGTGCCGGACATCCCGCCGGCATGCTGTTTAACCGGAAAGCCGGCGTGCAGGATCTCAATCCCAGCGGTTTTCTGCTGGGAATCGATATCCATGCAGAATTTGAAGAATACACGGTACCGGTGAACGCCGGGGATCGCATTCTGATGTTCACGGATGGTATCTCGGAAGCGGAAAATGAGGCGGGAGAGCAATTCGGCGTGGAACGGATCCGAAACGCTTTCACCCTTCCCGGTAGTACAACAGACGCCCTGATGTCGGCGATTCGCAAATGGACCGGCGAACGCTATCATGACGATGTCACACTGATTGAACTGGAAATTCTCCGTTGAATCCGACCGGCAAGACGTTGGCAACCCCGTATCGATGTGCTAAAACAGGTATCACACAAGAAAAGTCCGATGAGCGGCCGTTGCAGTTGTTCATCCCCGAAGGCAGGAGGAAATCTACATGAAAGAGCGGATTGAACGGGTACTGATATCGGAAGAACAGATTCAGGACAAAGTGAAGGAACTGGGCCAGCGGATCAGTCGGGATTTCGAAGGACAGGAAGTTACGCTGGTGGGACTGTTGAAAGGGTCAGTCATTTTTCTGGCAGATCTTTCCCGTCAAGTCACCATACCGTGCCGGATTGATTTCATGAATGTCACATCGTACGGAAACGATACGGAATCATCCGGGGAGGTCCGCTTCCTCAAAGACCTGGATGATGATATTCACGGAAAGAATGTGGTGATCGTCGAGGATATTATTGACACGGGATACACGCTGCGTGAAGTGCTGAAAATACTGAAAAACAGAAACCCCAGAAGCCTCAAATTATGCACACTGCTGGACAAAGTACCCAGACGCAAGGTCCCCATTGAAATCGATTATAACGGATTTGACATTCCGGACGAATTTGTGGTCGGATATGGACTGGACTATGCCCAGAAATACAGGAACCTGAACTATATCGGGATTTTGAAATTGGAAGAATAGACGTACCTGAAACATTCGGATCAAAAAACAGCCCGCCTTCCGGCGGGCTGTGATGTTTCTTTCCTTGAAAATTTGCGCTTAACGACGCGGCGGTGCCACCACACGGGGACTACGGATGCTCACACCGCTGCCGGAAGAACTCCGTGTCACATTCCTCGTTGAAGTCGTGTTTGACGTAGACCGGATCACCGTACGACCCGATGATGTCCGCCCAGTGGATGAAGTCGTACCCACGACTCTCGGACTGCGTCTCACCTCGATCTTGCGCTGAGCACGCTCAACATCCCGGTTGTCAAAAGACAGACGGATCGCCATCTGACGGCTCATCAAAGTCGAATCCGTTCTCTGGCGAAGGACTGCACGGTCATTGACCTTCACCTGCCGGATCATACGCCCTTCCCGGACCGGAATTCGGGAATTATATGCCGGCCGACCGTCCCGTTGATCCGGGCGCACAATAAATGTGGGATCCCGATACTGGAAGAAATACTTGGACAGCCAGGCATCCAGATAGTAGATGTTTTCGCGACCGCTTCTGTCGTAGAAGAGACCATCATAGCCCATGTGGGGCGCCGGCCACATCCAATTCCAGGGATAGGGTCCCCAGAACCGACCGGCCAGACGATATCGCCACATCGGATACTGATACTGTGCACCGAACCCGGCCAACGGATCATAGTACCATTCCGCATGCCAGCCGTTGGCCACATCCCATGCCCACCGGACCGAATTATACTGATTCGTTGCGAAGTACAGTGCCATTTCAAAGTCACTCATGTACGTACTGTACGGTGACCACAGGCCCATGGCATGGATGAAATCCGGCTGATAGAAGAACATGTTACCGTCAACAATACCGTTCATCCGGTAAATCGGCTGGATGGAACTGACCTTCTTCCATTGCCGCTTCCCGTTCCCGTCAGTCACGGCCATGTAAGGCGGCATCTTGTCCACGTTGGAGAAAAGATTGCAACGGACCAGGGTCTTTTTCCAGTCCGTTTTCCGCTGATTCACCCAGCTCATCAGCTCCTGATTGAGGGGATCGTCTTCGTACTTGATCCGACTGAACAGGGTGGACTTCTTCACGGTTGCGGGCTTGGTTCCTTTCCACGTGTAGATATGGAGTTTGTCCTTTCCGAAGGCATCCTTCATCACCACGTAGGTGCCCTTGTCGGGGAAATAAACGGACCCCGCACCGGTGGTCAGGGTAAAGGGATAAACGGTGTCAACAACAAACGCGCCTTTACCCAGAAACATCATGGATTCAGGCCCGCGGTTGTCCATGGATTCAAAATGAAATTCGGTGCCTTTGTCCATCCAGTATGTGTTGCCGTTCAGGGTCACCACTTCCATCCGGGCATTCCCGGTATCGAAAGCTGAACCCAGCAGGACCAGGTAGTCGATATCGGGTGCCACCTGCTGCTTTCCAAAGCTCAGTAACGCACCGTCCCCTTCAACATACCGTACACGGCCGGCTCCGTACTTTTCCAGGTCCAGCGTTCCCGCCTGCAGCCCCGATGTGAGAATAAACGCCATGGCCAGCAGGCTTTTGAAAAACTTCTGTCTCATTCTGGCCTCCTTGATTTGATCTGTCTGACACCAGTATACAGCAAGAGACATGCCAGATCATTGACCTGTGTCGGGGTCATTTCCCAGATAGGCGAGAATAAGCGTGTTACTGCGACGCACCATTTCGGTCACATCCGGCAACTGCTGATCCATCAGCAACGCATTGTCCAGAATCTGGTGGGCAATGATCCGGAGGCGGGCCTGTCGCTCGGAATCCGACGTCTCTTCTGCCCATTCCCGCATCCGGCGGATCATTGGATGTTCCGCGTTCAACTCGAGCACCCCTCTGGAAGGAGCCTCGGTTTGCTGCATGGCCCTCATAATCTGCTCCATCGTGCTGGAAAGCCCACCCGATGCGGTCAGGATGCAATAGGGGTTTTCCTCCAGTCGGGTTGAATATCGGACATCGGTAACCCGATCCGCCAGGGTTTCCCTGACAAACGCCAGCAATGGATCGGTGCCGGTTTCGTCGGTCCCGGCTTCCCTTTCCCTGCCCGAATCCTGTCCCACCAGTTTGAAGGGCACATCCCCGTACGAACCAAGATGGGTCAAGGCCAGTTCTTCAATCGGTTGTGTCAGCAGCAGAACCGGTGTTTCATGCCGCCGAAACCATTCCAGATGGGGACTGGACTCCAGTGTCTTTCGATTGGTCCCCATGAGATAGTGTATTGCGTCCTTGTCCGGTGTTTCATTCAGATATTCGCTCAGCGACAACCGCTCTTCCCGATCCATTACGGTAAAGAGAAGAAGATCCGCCAATGGTCTCTGTTCCGCCGGATCCCGTACCACCCCTTCTTTCAGATATCCGCCGAATTCATCGTAGAAGGTCTCATACGCTTTCCGATCCCGGTCCATCCAGGATTTCAGGTGTTTTGCAACCCGACTGCCCACCACCTTTCGGATGCGACGGTAAACCGGATCATTCTGAATGGTTTCACGGGAAACGTTCAGCTGTACATCCTCCGAATCCACGACTCCCCTCATGAACCGGCACCAGCCCGGAACCAGACCTTCGGTACGGGCGTCAATCAGGACCTTTCGTGCATACAACGCGATTCCGCCTTCATCCTCCATGCCGAAGCGGGCCATGGAGAAGCCGGGCACATACAGGATACTTTTCACATCAACAGGAGCATCGGAATGAATATGCAGCCAGGTCATGGGTTCCTGCCCTCCCCGTGACAGATATCCATAAAACGACGTGTATTGTTCGTCGGACACGCCGGAAGGCTGCTCGAGCCAGAGTGGTGTTCCGCGATCAACAGCATCTCCTTGAACATACAGCGGGAAGGGTGCGAACCGGGAATATCGTGTGAGAATGGATTGGATACGGGATGGGTCCAGGTATTCCCGTGCATCTTCCTTCAATGTCAGGATCACTTCCGTTCCGGGAGTCACCTCCTGGTCAAGCGGTTCCACAACAAATCCGGTTTCTCCTCTGGACTTCCATTGTGCCGGGGCGTCGCCTGGGCGAAAACTGCGGGAGCGTACCGTCACCTGTTCCGCCACCATAAATACCGCATAGAATCCGACGCCGAACCGCCCGATCAAATCGCGCGCCGCATCTTCATCCTGCAGGGATTTCAACATGGCCAGAGAACCGGATCGGGCGATGGTACCCAGGTGGTCGCCCAATTCCTGCTCATTCATACCGATACCGCTGTCCCTGATTGTCAATTGCGCTTTATCCTTGTCCATGTCAATGTCGACCCGGTGCTCCCGGTCGGGAGCCACGACGTCTTCTCCGGACATCTGAACCACGCGGAACCGGTTGATCGCGTCCGTAGCGTTCGAAATCAGTTCCCGTAGAAATACGTCCCGGTCCTTGTACAGGGAATGCACCAGAATGTGCATCAACTGGCTGACTTCCGACTTGAAGGTTCGCTTTCTTGCTGTCATTGCATGTCCTCCACAATTCTGTATTTCCCGTTCACTCCGTACATAAAATATGGAAACAATGCCGCTTCGTCAATGGTGTATAATCCAGATGATATCGCAAACACCAAAACGAAAGAGGGGGAATCATGAAACAGATACTGGCCATTTCGGGTCTGCTGATTTTTCTGCTCAGTTGTGCGGGCAATCCCGTTGACAACATGTTACGTTACCGGAACAACTACGATGTCGAGCTGATTGGTTTTAACGTCAAATCGGATGAATCCGGAGAACCGAAAGCTGTCAATCTGGAACTATCGGTGGAGAATCGGAATTCCGAGGCGTACATGAGCGTGCTGACTTTGCGGATCAGACAATATGGCGCAGACAATGAGGTGCTGGGCGAAGATCTACTGGCATTGCCGTTGAAGGGACTGGAAGGATACCGGACCAAACGGTACTATCCGGTCATCAATCAGATTCATGGGAACATCGCAGCTATTTCGGTAACCAAGGCCCCTGTGGATGATCCGAATCAGTACATGAAATACCGGGAATTCAGCGGACTGCCCAAGCAGTAACCATGGAATGCTCAATGACTGGATGCCGTTGACGCCACCACCGCCGCCGCAACTGCAGCCGTAACAGCGGCCTGCACTGCAGCAACCGTTTCCCCGACGGCTCGGGCCACCGGTTCTTCCGATGAAAGTTTGCGAATCCGGCGTCTGGCCTGCTTGCGATATGGTTTTTCAAAAATTTCAGACAACAGATCACAGGACTTGATCAATCCGCACATCAACACGACATTGGTGTCGGGAGCCTCTTCCGTCAGGATGTTGCTACGTATTTTTTCCCGAACCGTCAGTTCCGGCAATGGGTTGACCGTCGGATAACGCACGGAAGGGAAAAGCCACAGAATCTTTCGCTCTTCCCTGGATAGAATGCCGGCATCCACAAGACGATCAGCGACCCGGTGACGAATTCGTTTGATCTTACGTGGCATGATCGAAACCCAGTGTCGAACCGGCTTCACCTGGTTTTCCTTGCGGGTAATCAGATTCATCACATCATCGAGCAGGGGATCACCGGTGCCTTCACGGTTGAGCACACCCAGTTCCTTTTCTCTGACAGCTACCCGATCCTTCAATGCCAGCTCCATAATGAGCGCACCGGAAAGTCCATAATCCAATGCCATCGAAGCACGGGAAATCACCGATCCCCGGTCATCATCCAGCGCAACCAGCAAGAGCGCTTCAGATAAACTCAACTGTTGCTGCATCAGCTCGACCCCCGTATTCTCAGGATTCAGCCGGATCGTCCTCCACGACAACGGCCGTTCCGTATGCCAGTATCTCGGCAGCTCCCTGCATCACTTCAGAAGTGGCGAATCGAACGTTCACCACTGCATTCGCGCCCAGTTCCTTTGCGTCCTCCACCATCCGATCCAATGCCTGTTCCCGGGATTCGCCGATCATCTTGGTGTACTCGGTGACTTCTCCGCCCACCATGTTCCGGAAGAAGGCCATAATGTCCTTTCCGAAGAATCGGGCTCGAACCGTATTTCCGCGCACAAGCCCCAGTGTTCTGCGAATCTTCTTTCCCGGAATGTAGTCTGTTGTCACCACGATCATTTCCGGACCTCCCAATATCGTTCCCTTTTCCTCAAATAGCGCTGCTCCCGCAATACGGAGATCAGCAGAATAATTGTTCCGGCACCCATACATAGCAGACCGACCTTGATCAGCCATGACAGGCCCGGATCCGTCAATACATCCTGTATCAACCGGACAAAGCCGAAGAACAACAATGCGCTGGCCCCGATGGTAAAGAGCAACCATCCGAAACCCCGCTCCATCTGGTTGTAAATGCCGGCCCAGTACCCTTCCCATATATCTTCCGGTGGGTCTGACAACTGCAGACCACCCAGCAGCTCATCCATTTTCCGGAACTCTTCCAGTTCCGCCTCACATTCGGGACAACCCTTCAGATGCTTTTCCATCTCCGCCCGCTCCGCAGGAGAAAGCTCTCCGGAAAGAAGCAGCGGAAGACGCTCCCGGATTTCCTGGTGTGTCATATCCCCTTCTCCTCCAGCCGCTCCTTGAGTTTCTGGCGCGCATAGTACAAGCCGGACATCACACTACCAATCGGTTTCCCCAGCAGGTCGGCAATTTCCTGATAGGAAAGACCCTGGTAATAGCGTAACCGGATAATCTCCAGGTGATGCTCCGGCAACATTGCCACACATTCCCGTACCATCCGGATCCTGTCCCGATCGACTTCCGGGCCGGACAGGCCAAAAACGTCATCAATCGAAACCTCTGCCTGCCGCTTGCGCTTTCGCAGAAAACTGAGACATCTGTTCTTCAGAATTCGATAGAACCAGGGAAAAAACGGTCGATTGACATCAAACCGATGCAGAAACCGGTATGCACGGATGAACGCTTCCTGGGACAGATCCAATGCGTCCTGTTCATTTCCCAGGATGGCCAGCGCGCACCGGTATGCCTGATTTCGGTAGCGGTTGACTATCTCTCCGAAGGCTTCCTTGTCCCCCGCAAGAACAGACTCAATCAGCGCGCGATCGGTCATTTCCGTCAATACACGTGCCCCCACCTGGTTTTTTACCGCGTTCACCACTGCGCAAACCGCCATCGGTGAACCGGCACTCAGCACTTCCATTTTGTCCTCCGTGCTCAATCGTCCACGTCTCGATACCGTTCCAGATGACGAAAATGCATCTGTTCCCGGAACACGGAGAACAGCAGCACAAGCAGTCCGACCGACAACGCCAGTACGGCAAGCTTCAGGCCCATCGGCAGAGTCGGATCGGACACCATGGCGCGAATGGCTTCCAGCAGACCATCGAAAATCAACAGCAGCGCGCCAAATGCCAGCAGAATGCCGCCGGCAACGCGCTCGATCCTGGTGACCATTGCACGCTGAAAATGGCTGCGAATTTCCCGGTGATTCAGTCCCATGTTGCCTGTCCTCCCGATATTCTAACATGTCAACTGCTCTACGCTTCTCCCCCCTTTCATATTCAAATCTTTTTCATTTTTCACAAATTGTTGCCTGCGTGCAGGATGGGGATCGCCGTAGCGCGCGTGAGGGATATGCTATCATTCGTGGAATCAGGGCACATACGAGAGGGATCATGGCCGGAGAACTGAAAGACATCTTTCTGGAAAGCATCTCTGCCTGTCATCCGAATCGATGGATGAAAAACCATCTGGACAATCTGGCTGCCCAATCGGTAACCCCGTTTACTCATCTGTTTGCCGCCGGAAAAGCCGGATACACCATGGCACAGGCCGCTATGGGTCACCCCGTGTTGCAGAATGTGAAGGGAATGATTGTCATCCCTTATGGTCTGGAGACAGACCCCATCCCTCTGGATATTTTCCGGTCCAGCCATCCTATCCCGGACCACAACAGCCTGAAAGCAGGAAAAGAACTTTACAGACGCATGGCATCCCTGGAATCATCGGATCATTTCCTTTTTCTGCTTTCCGGCGGAAGCTCCTCCCTGGTCGAAGATCCGCTGCCCCCCCTGAATCTGGAGGATATTGTGGCAACCTACCAACTGTTGCTCAACTCCGGACTCCCCATTCAACAGGTCAACCGCGTTCGTACGGCATTGTCCGCCATCAAAGGAGGAGGGCTGGCGGTCACCACGAGCGCATCCGGTACGGTTCTCGTCATGTCCGATGTTCCGGATGATCAGATGGAAGCGGTCGGGTCCGGACTGTTGATCCCGACTCATCGTGACATTCCGTCCATTTGTTGTCTCTTGGAGGAAATCGACGCCTGGAATTCTCTTCCTCAACGCGTCCGCGAAATCCTGCAGGACGCTCATCCGTCCGTTCGCTGCCCGTCGGAGCGCGGGCAACGTATCCAGCATCGCATTGTACTGCGGAACGGTGATGTTCTCAATCAGCTTGCGGACGGATGCCGCAGTCGGGGAATCCATCCTGTTCTGATGGAAGAAAAACTGGCCGGCGAAGCCCGCCAAATGGGACGGGAAGTAGCATTTCAGGCACTGACTCGTGCCGCCAGACGGCCTGAAGTTCCGGAAGCACTGATCTGGGGAGGAGAAACCACCGTGACCGTGAGGGGTCCGGGCAAAGGCGGGCGTTCGCAGGAAGCATGCCTCTCTGCCATTCTGACGGCCGTTGACCATAGCGAGCTGACGTTTCTGTTTGCGGGAACCGACGGCATCGATGGTCCCACCGAAGCGGCGGGTGCAATAGCAACTCCGCCCTCACCATCCCAAACCGACCTGATTCAAATGATGGAGAAATGTCTTGAGAGTCAGGACAGTTACAACTTCTTTGACCGAACGGGTGGACTATTGCGAACGGGTTGGACCGGAATCAATGTCATGGACATTGCCATGGTACTCATCCGCCCAGAATCCCATTAATTTATTGATCATACAGTTGTTATTCTCCTACATTCCAGTGAAACAAAATCGCTTGACTTGCCTTTACCCTCTGTTATAATACCGCTTGTCTTTGGGGCGATTAGCTCAGTTGGGAGAGCACCTGCC
>DAINNF010000030.1:0-23438 GCA_036736005.1 Acidobacteriota bacterium | reverse complement strand
CATGACTCCATCCTCTCAAACTCCGGAGTCTCCGTCAAACCCGGGGCGGTTCAGTATTTGTTGTCTTCCCCCAGTCAAAATCATTTACCGTCTCCCTTTCTTGATGTCTTCCCCAAAGTGATGATTCACTGTCGATCCTCAGCCTGTCGAGTCTTGTATTATAGAAGACTTGGATTCATGCAGTTTTCGAGCAAACATTCACGTAAATACCCCGTTTCTTGGACGGAAGAATTGTAACACGCGAGATTCAAGCTAACAATATTGACGAGAGGGAATAGGTGGATGAAATTTTAACAGGAGATGCTTTGGAGAGCAGATTTCGATGAAATCCCGGTATGAATACCAAAGGTACGGAGTGGTGTTTTAGAAGATGGAAGAACTGTACGATGCGTACAAAAAAATGGTGCCCAGGGACGGAATTGAACCGCCGACACGCGGATTTTCAGTCCGCTGCTCTACCAACTGAGCTACCTGGGCACCCGGTTTCGGTGCAGAGGGAAGTGTAGCATATCGGAAGGTGAAATCAAGGCGATTTTTCCGGAAATTCATCACAAACACCGGGCTGCGGACGATTGGTTCGCGTGGATGACTTGGCATTCTGTTTTCGTTGGGTATAATGACCCCATTATCCCATGTTCATGAGACCGGTTCGCCGTCATGGCGGGTTCCGGAACTGGAGGGAAGGTGAATATGAAGCGTCAAACGATGCGAATGATTCTGGTTGTGACCGGGATGTTGATGACAGCCGGTTTTGTTACCGGTGTGAAGGCGGATTCCAAAGAGGTTTTCGGAAGTAAGAACCGGCGGGAACGAGCCTTTACCGGCCAGATCTATGAGATTCCCCAGAATACCAGCAAACTGAAGCGGATCCGGTGGGGGACCCCGATCGGAACGCTGTATACCACCATGCTGGATGTGCCGAAACGGGATTTCCGGGACGGATTCCCCGGGATTTCTGAACGGATGGAATGGTTTGCCATTCGCTACAAGGCCCGGTTTACGGTGCTGGACGACGGAAAGTACCGGTTTCGTCTTCGGTCGGATGACGGGTCGATTCTCCGGATTGACGGCCGGGAAGTGATCGACAACGATGGAGCCCACCCGGCCAAAACCCGCAATGGCAGTATCCGTTTGAGCCGGGGCGAGCACGAGATTGAAGTGGACTATTTCCAGGGACCGCGATATTCGGTGGCACTCCAGCTGTGGGTAAAGCCGCCGGGCGGCGATTATATTATTTTCCGTACCGATGTCCCGCTGGGACGGGGAGACGGCCCGTTCGGCTCTGTTTTTGGTAATAACCGGATGATTGAGGGTCGGTTGTTTGCGGTTAACCGGGGTTTCCGGCTGGACGACATGGACCGGTTGGGGAAGCCCCTGGGGATCCTGTATGTTCCCAAACTGGACGTGCCCGTTGGTTACTACAACGGCGGTTTCCCGTTCATAACGGAACGGAGCGACTGGTTTGCGATCCGCTACATGGCGTCATTCAACACACCGGTGGGGGGTCGTTACCGGTTTTCCCTGATGGCCGATGACGGTGCCATGCTATATGTGAACGGGCGTCTGGTGGTGGACAACGGCGGTATGCACGCCCCCAGAACCCGTACCGGTTACGTGGAGTTGGATCCCGGTGAACATACCGTTCGTGTAGACTATTTCCAGGCGTCGGACCGGGTGGGACTGCAGTTGATGATGACCCCGCCCAATGGTACGGAAATGCTCTTTGTTCCCGGGACCCTGGATATTGCTGTACCGGAACCGGTTTCCGACACAGGTGGCGGGACCGTTGGAACAGCTTCCGCCGCCATTGTGAATGCATCCGCGCTGGTTGATTTTGTTTCCCAGGCCGAGAAATTTACCGGGGACGGATTCCCGGACACCCACGTTCAGGTATCGATTCCGGGCGGCGTCGGTACCATTCAGTGGATCCGGATGATCAACGAGAATGGATTTTCTTCGTTGTGGGATACCGTACCGGCCAACAACGGTTGGGCCATGGCAGTGGTTGTGAACGGATTGCGCCAGAACCGCCCGGACGGTAGTGTGATGATTCCGTTGACATCAAATGGCCTGGTGGCGGATTTGTACATTCAGGACAACGGATCCGTGTCAGCGGGCCTGACCACGTATCGGATCGATGTGGGTTTGTCGGATGGCAGAATCCTCAGCTATCCGGTGAACCGGCTCGACCGCTGAATATTCCGTTTTCCCTTTGATCCCGTCGGCGATTCCGGTATACTGATAAATTATGAATGAGTGTTCATTCACAGTGCATGAAATACCGGGATATATTGCCAGTCTGTATGTGGTGGAAACGGAAGCGGGACTTCTGCTGCTGGACGGCGGCAGTCGGGGAGATCTGCTCCGGCTGGATGCCTGGCTGAACAACCATGGGTTCACTCCACAGGATATCCGTTTGAGTGTAGTTACCCACATGCACCCGGATCATGCAGCCATGGCCCAACGCTTGCGGAAGCGGTACGGTATTCCCATCGCGGCGCACCACAATATTGACCGGTGGTACCGCGGATTCTGGGGGTGGCTCCAGCACAAGGTGGATTGCCTGCTGGCCCAGTATTCGGCCAATCGCAACAAGCGCCCTTTTGAATTCGTCTGGTACGGACGCAAAGTGAAGCCGGACCATGGGCTGACGGATGGCGATTCGCTGCCGGGTTTTCCGGACTGGCAGGTGTTGTGGGTGCCCGGTCATACCTGGTATGACATCGTTCTGTACCATGGGGATGAACACACCCTGTACGCGGCCGATCTGGCGATTTACCGGAACGGCCGGTATCTGCTTCCCTTTCCTGTTCCATTTCCCGAAGAAATGCAGCGTTCCCTTGAGAGACTGGCGGCATTACCGGTTCAGACGCTGCTGCTGGCCCATGGCGGCATCCGGAAGTTGGACGATGACGGCAATCCCTTTCCGGGCCTGGCGGAAATGGTGGGAGCATCCGGTCAGGAGCGATTCCGGAAGCTGGCTCCCCTGTGTGAACTGGCACCGGATATCCGGCGGAAAAAGTCCCGCTGAGTGCCCGGATTGTCAGCCGGAACGGGAAGTTACGGGCGCTGAATCTTTTTGACCCGACCCATGCCCTGTGCTATATTCGAGACTGTTCTCAAGAGGATGGGAGTACATGACAGGCGTACGCAAAAGCAAGGCTCTGGAAAAGGCCGACAAGTACATTCGACAAAATAAGCTGAAACCCGCTATAGACGAGTTGATGCGATACGTGCAGGCGAATCCGGATGATGTCAACCGGGTGAATATCATCAACAAGATCGGTGATTTGTTTGCCCAGATGGGGAACAAGGAAAGCGCGATTGAGTACTTTCAGCGGAGTATTGACTACTACGTTCAGGAAGGATTTCTCACCAAAGCCATTGCAATACTGAAAAAAGTCCTCCGGATGGATGATGAGAATGTCCGGGCCATGG
Organism: Acidobacteriota bacterium; assembly: GCA_036736005.1. GTDB lineage: Bacteria > Acidobacteriota > Holophagae > Thermotomaculales > Thermotomaculaceae > DAINNF01. The sequence continues at coordinate 20,000 of DAINNF010000030.1, read as the reverse complement.
AGCAACTGGCTGATCTCTACATGCAGGAAGGGCTGCAGCACGAAGCCAAACGTCAGTATCTGAATATCGCAGAAAAATACCGGCGCGAAGGGCTGACGAAGCGTGCGCTGGAGGCATACCGGCGCATCGTGGACATGGATCCCAAGAATGTCCAGTCCCGAATCAAACTGGCCGAACTTTTTGTATCCGAAGGCCTTCAACAGGAAGCAGTTGAACAGATGATTTCCCTTTCCAAGACGCTTCGGGAAAACGGTGATCTGGAGGGGGCTGAGAAGATTCTGTTGAAAACAAGGAAGCTGGAGATTCCCGATCCCACCATCGATCTGAACCTGGCCAAGGTGATGATGTTGCGGGGTGATCTGAATGGTGCCGAGAAGATCCTGGAAGCGGCATCGGCTCGGTTCACCCGCAATCCCATGATCATGGAACTTCTGGGTACAATCCGGATGGAGCGTAAAGACTTCGACGGTGCCTTCCAGGTCCTGAGCCAGGTATTCCAGATGGACGGCAGTCGTGACAAGGCATTGCGTGAGTTGATGGATCGGCAACTGGAAGGCGGTTCGATTACCAAGGCCTGGAAGTCTGCTCAGCCGATTCTGGAAAAGCTCATGCGCAATGAGGAGTTTGGAGAAGCGACCGCCATGTTGCGGCAGTTTACCGAAAAAGCGGAACATTTTGCGCCCGCACTGCAGAAGCTGGCCCTGGTTTACGAAAAGGGCGGTGACAAGGTATTCTTGATTTCCACACTGGAGAAGCTGGCCAATGCCTACAAGATGGACGGGAATGTAACGGGTGCCGAGAAGGCTTTCAAACAACTGGCTCAGCTGGATCCCATGAATTACGATTACAAATCCGCATTGCAGGATCTGGGAAGCAGTTTTGTTCCCGAGACGGAAGAGAAGCCCGGTGAGACGGTTGCGGATACCCCCCTGGATGCAGCAGACGAATTTGACATGGAAGACACCCGCATCCGGCAGCGGGGCACGGTTGCCGAGGCGGAAATGTACATCGAATACGGCCTCAAAAAGAAGGCATACCGTCTATTGGAATCCCTGCTGAAGGAAACCCCGTTTGACATCAAGGCAAACAAGATGTTTGCCCGTATGTGTGTAGACAAGGGTGAGATCGGGAAAGCATCGAAATGTTACCTGAATCTTTCGGAAGCTTACATCAACAAGAAGGATTGGGATAAGGCGGAAGGTTATCTGGACCGCTCGGAAAAGGTGCTGCCGGGTTCCAGCGGATATCTGAGGAAGATGCTGGCAAAGGAACGCAGCGGGGACGATTCCCTGGATGAAGAAACCATGCTGCATCTGGATGACCTGGAAATGAGAGAGTCTGAACCGGCCCTGGATGCCGGGGATGAGTCCGTGGAAATCGATGCGGACGATCTCAGCGGTTACGTGGAAGACGTGGGTCCGGAATCCGAGTCGGTTTCCGAGGACATGTTGTTCGGTGAAAGCGTGGACAGCGTAGCTGACCTGGAGGTGGAAGAATCCATTCCGATTTCCGGGGATGCGGATTCGCTGGAGCTGGATCTGCAGGCGGGTGCCCCCACGGTGGACATGAGCGCGCAGGCGCCGTTCGATACCACGCAGCTGTCAGATGCCTCCGGTTCGGTGGATGAACTGGACCTGGACGAGGAGTCGGAACTGGAACTGACGGATGAAGACAGCGTCATTCTGGAACCCGGTTCACTGGACGAATCTGCGATACCCGATCTGGGTGATGTAGACCTTGAGCTTGGAGAAAAAGAGACACCCAAACCCAGTCAACCCAAGGCGGAAGGTGTGGACCTCAGTGATGAACTGGAAGAAGTTCATTTCTACCTTTCTCAGAATATGGTGTCGGAAGCAGGCGATATGCTCCAGACACTGGAGCTGGACCATCCGGGCCATCCGGAGCTGGAAAAGCTTCGCAGGGAAGTGGATGCCGCTCGAATGGTGGCAGGCGCCGGAGAAGCGGGAATGGAGTCTGACGATGTTCAGAGTGCCATCGAGGATCAGTTCCTGGATCTTCAGGCGGAATTCGGTGCAGACCTCGATATGTTTGCGGATAATACCGAACTGACCGATACCCAGGCCAAGGAACAGATTAAATCGGTTGATGAACTGTTCCAGGAATTCAAACAGGGTGTCGAGGAACAGATTGACCAGGAAGATTATGAAACCCATTACAACCTGGGTATCGCATACAAGGAAATGGGTCTGCACAATGAGGCGGTGGAAGAATTTGCCAAAGCGTCCCACGACAACAGCCGATTCCTGGATTGTTGTTTCATGATTGCCACCGTTTACGAGGAGACCGGCGATGTCAATTCGGCAATCGAATGGCTGGACAGTGGCGTGGAGCGGGCCCGTTCGGAAAAACGTGATCTGAAGCCGCTGCTCTATGAAGCTGGTCGTATCCTTGAAAATGCCGGGGAAATGGACCGGGCATTGAAATACTACACCGACGTACACAAACTTTCTCCCGACTTCCGGGATGTTGCGGACAAAATCGGCTCCTGATTGAATCCGGGTGACAACCCGACCGTCCCGTCGTACAATACAACCATCCATCCAAATTGACTTGAAGGAGTTGTCATGAGTGCTCAGAATGGAAAGAACCAGAACCGTGACAAGGCGCTGGATCTGGCAATGACCCAGATCGAACGGAATTTCGGCAAGGGTGCCATCATGCGGCTGGGATCCAAAAGCGTCCTGAATGTCGCTTCGATACCAACCGGTTCCATTGGCCTGGACAAAGCGCTGGGAGTGGGCGGTGTGCCGCGCGGCCGGATCGTGGAAGTATTCGGCCCGGAATCCGGCGGAAAGACCACGATGGCCCTGCACATGATTGCAGAAGCCCAACGAAAGGGAGGCATGGCCGCTTTTATCGATGCGGAACATGCGCTGGACCCGGAATACGCGAAACGTGTGGGCGTCGATGTGGACAATCTGCTGGTCAGCCAACCGGATTATGGTGAGCAGGCACTGGATATTGCGGAAATGCTGATCCGTTCCGGTGCGATTGACCTGCTGGTGGTCGACTCGGTGGCTGCGCTGGTTCCGAAGAACGAGCTGGACGGGGAAATGGGGGAAACGCAGGTGGGTCTGCAGGCCCGTCTGATGTCCCACGCCCTGCGAAAACTGGCCGGTGTGATTTCCAAGTCCCGGTCCGTCCTGGTATTCATCAATCAGATCCGGCAGAAAATCGGCGTGATGTATGGCAGCAATGAAACCACGACCGGCGGAAACGCGCTGAAATTCTACTCTTCCGTCCGCCTGGAAATCCGCAGAATCAGCACCCTGAAGGAGGGGGAAGATTCGGTGGGGAACCGGGTCCGGGCCAAAGTGGTAAAGAACAAGGTTGCACCTCCATTCAAACAGGTCCAGTTTGACTTGATGTTCGGGGAAGGGATTTCCAAGCAGGGTGAAATCCTGGATTATGCGGTGGATATGGATCTGGTGGAGAAAAGCGGTTCCTGGTTCAGTTATGGAAAAACCCGACTGGGACAGGGACGGGAAAACGCCAAGCAGTTCCTGAAGGATAATCCGGACGTTCAGGATGAACTGGAATTGAAGGTTCGGGAGAAAATGGGTCTGATCAAGATGGAAGCGGAAGCGGAACCGGAAGAGGAAGCGGAATCCTGACGGGTCCATGAGGCAGATCACCCGTCTTGCACTGATCGTGTTGACAATTGCGGTCCTTTTTCAGCCCGTGACGGGTGCGGAAAAGGACCGCGTTTTTCTGCGTGGGGTACCGGCAGATGTTCAGGCGGGGGTGGTGCAGAGCGGTCCTGCTCGCGCAGATGACGGTGATCAGGTGGTGTTCACCGAAACCGGTTCCGGGACCCTGCTGAATCAACAGGGGGAACCGGAATCGTTTCGTGTGATTCCAGCTATTCTATCCATTCTGCCGCCCCTGATCGCCATCCTGTTTGCGTTGTTGTTCCGTCAGGTGGTGCTGTCCCTGCTGGTGGGGGTCTGGCTGGGTGTGTTTATCGGAAACGGATACGGCTTTCTACCCTCTATCCTGAACACGTTGTCCGATACCATTCCGTTATCCGTTGCCAGCCAGGACCACATCTCCATCATTATTTTCAGTCTGTTGCTGGGCGGCATGGTGGGGATCATCTCCGCCAACGGGGGCACATCCGCGATTGTCCGGGCGGTGACTCCCCGTATCCGGAACCGGCGTGGTGCGCAGGTGTCCTGTTGGATTCTGGGTTGTGCCATCTTTTTCGATGATTATGCCAATACGCTGATTGTCGGCAATACCATGCGTCCGCTGACGGACAAATACCGGATCAGCCGGGAAAAACTGGCTTTCTTCGTGGATTCCACTGCTGCGCCTGTGGCCAGCATTGCGGTGATATCCACCTGGATCGGGTTTGAAGTCGGGGTGTTGAACGATGTATTCGCCCACCGCGGGATGTCATTGGACGGGTATTCCGCGTTTATTTTTTCCATCCCCTATCTCTTCTATCCGATTTTCACCCTCATCTTCGGGTTTCTGCTGGCCGTAACGGGCCGGGATTTCGGTCCCATGCGCCGGGCCGAACAGCGGGCGGCAAAAGGTCTTCTGTTGCGGAAAGCCGCCAGGCCCGCCGCCATGGAAACCCGCATGGGGGAGCCCAGCAGTCCGTGGCTGGCGTTTGTTCCGATCTTGAGTGTGGTGGTGGTGACGCTCTGGGGAATCGGGTATACCGGCTATTCCGGTAACTGGGAAATCCGGGAGATTTTTGCGGCATCCGACAGCTTTGCTTCTCTGATCTGGGGGTCCAGTGCCGGGTGTTTTGTCGCGGCGGTGTTATCCGTGGCCACCCGTCGTCTGAGTATTTCGCAGACGTTGGAACATTGGGTGGACGGAATCAAATCCATGATGATGGCGGTGATTATTCTGTCACTGGCATGGAGTCTCAGCACGGTATGCAGTGATCTGAAGACAGCGGATTTCATCCTGTCCCTGGTGTCGACCCGGGTTCCCGACTGGATCATTCCCATGATTACGTTTATGGTGGCGGCGGCGATGAGTTTTGCCACCGGAACTTCCTGGGGTACCATGGCCATTACCTATCCGTTGCTGGTTCCGGTCGTCATTGGAACGCCGTTTCTCTACCCCACGATTGCCGCAGTCTTATCCGGTGCGGTTTTCGGGGACCATTGTTCTCCCATTTCGGATACCACCATCATGTCTTCCATGGCATCGGCCTGCGATCATGTGGACCATGTCCGCACGCAGATTCCCTATGCACTCAGCACAGCGGCGATATCGATTGTTCTGGGGTATCTCTTGATGGACCTGCATGCGCCCCTGTGGATCATCTATCCGGTGGGTGCATTGGGACTGTGGCTTTTGCTGCGGTTTATGGGGCGGCGGCTACCAGTGGAACCGGTTCCGGACTAATCCCGTTGTCCGGATAGCACATCGCGCACCGTATCCAGAAAACGATCCACCAGTTCTTCCTCGTTGACCTTACAGATCAGTTTTCCTTTCCGGTAAATGGCAGCATATCCCTTCGCGCCGCACAGCGCCACGTCCGCCTCCCGTGCTTCTCCCGGCCCGTTAACGGCACACCCCATGACGGCTACGGTTATGTTGCCGCCCATGCGCGCCACTTCTGATTCAATAATGGGTGCATATTTGCGGATATCGAAATCCAGCCGGCCGCAGGTGGGGCAGGAAACGAAACGGGGATGATCGGGCAGGAGATCAAGTGCCTGGAGGATATTCCGACCGGCCTTGATTTCTGCCAACGGATCGGCTGTGAGAGAAACCCGGATGGTGTCCCCGATACCGTCCAGCAGCAGGGTGCCGATTCCGATAGCCGACTTGATGGTTCCCATCTTCAGGGTTCCGGCTTCGGTGATACCGATATGCTGGGGGTAGGGGAACCGTTGGTCGAACAGTCGGCAGGCGGATACCGTCCGTTCAATATCGGATGCTTTCAACGATACTTTGATCTGTTCAAATCCCAGTTTTTCGAGGATCGCAATATGCCGGGCGGCACTTTCCACCATGGCTTCCGGAGTGGCCCCGTACCGCTCCAGCAAGTCCTTCTCCAGTGAACCGGCATTGACCCCGATCCGGATGGGAATGCCATGATCAGCCGCCGCTGCCACAACCTCCCGGACCCGTTGTCCGGAACCGATATTGCCGGGGTTGATGCGGAGTCCCTGGACCCCTGCATCCACAGCTGACAGCGCCAGCCGGTAATCAAAATGAATATCGGCTACGATCGGTATCGCGGAGCCCGTGACAATGGATGGCAAAGCGCGGGCGGCTTCGCTGTCGGGTACGGCGATCCGGACGATATCACACCCTGCCGCAGATATTTCGCGGATCTGTTGAATCGTGGATGCTGAATCCCGTGTGTCCGTTTTGGTCATGGTCTGCACGGATACCGGCTGTCCGCCACCGATTGCAAGTTGTCCCAGCCGGATGGTCCGTGTCGAGGCCATGAAACGGTCCTTTCTCAGCTCCCGAGATTCTTCAGAACATCACTGATAATGACCACCACCATAAGGGTAACCAGGAGGACAAACCCTACCGTTGTGATCCGTTCTTTCATTTTGATACTCAGGTCTTTGCGTCGGATGGCTTCGATTCCCAGGATGGTAATGAGTCCGCCGTCCAGCATGGGGATGGGCAGCAGGTTGAAAATACCCAGCTGCAGCGAGATCAGACCCATGATGTAGACAAACGAAATTACCCCGGTTCTCGCGGCCTCTCCGGAGATGCGGGCGATATCCACCGGACCGGAGATGCTCTTCAGGGACAGCTCACCCCGAAGGAGTTTGCCCAGCACCGTAAATGTCAGCGCTGTAAACCGTTTGACATCCTTTCCGGCCTGAATGACGGCGTTTCCGAACGAAAGCTTGACCAGCCGGTAGGGGACTTCCACCATGGCCCCGATAATCCGGCTGCCGGGGTCCCCTTCGGGGGAAACGGTGAGGTTCATTTCGGTACCGGACCGGAGTACCAGCAGTTCCAATTCCCGTTCCGTACTGTTTTGAATCTCGGTTATGAACTGGTCAATGCCGCGTGTGATCCGTTTGTTACCGACTTTGATGACGACATCCCCTGTCTGAAGGCCCGCTTCCGCTGCCGGAGAGCCGTCACGAACCGACTGGATCCGAACCTGTTCCAGAGGAAATGCTCCCAGGTATCCCGCGTCATCCCGGCCTTTGGCGATCAGTTCCGGTTCCAGTGTCAGGAGCTTTCCTTCCCGTTCCACGACCAGATCCACGTCCTTATCCGGATTGGTCACCACCAGGAGCTGGAACTGGTCCCAGGTATTGATCCGCTTTCCGTCAAAACTCACAATCCGGTCTCCGGTCTGCAGGTCCGCGACAAATGCGGGTGAGGAAGCGTCCACCCAGCCCACCACGGGCACGGACGTCCTCCACAGCGGCTCGGCCCGGTGAAACATATTGACGACAGTAAACAGCATGAACGCCAGCACAATGTTGAGTGTGGCACCCATGGCCAGGATAATGAACCGTTGCCAGCGGGGCTTGTTGTTGAAGTTACCGGGATCATCCGATTCCGCTTCCTCCGGATCCTCTTCACCCAGCAATGCCACGTAACCCCCCAGCGGGATCATGGAAACACGGTATTCCGTTTCCCCTCTCTGGAATCCGAACAGTTTCTTACCGAACCCGACCGAAAATGTCTTGACCTTGACGCCGAATAGCTTGGCGGTTACAAAATGTCCCAGTTCATGGATGATGATCAGCACGCCCAGCATGATGACCATGGCGATGATGTTACCCAGGTACGGCACGTTAAAAATGCCCACGCGAAACCTCCACTTCTGCCTGTACGTTCACCTGTCGATCCAGTTCGACAATATCTTCAACCCGTTGTGGAACCGGTGCATCCACCTGCTCCATCATGTGCTCAATCAGTCGGGGAATGCCGCCGAATGAAAGGCGTCCGTTCAGAAAAGCGCCGACCGCTGTTTCATTGGCTGCATTCAGTACGATCCGGTTTACCGCAGTGCCGCTGCCCGCCCGGTAGGCCAGGTTCAGACAACGGAACACTGCCGGGTCCGGATCATGAAATTCTAGCGAAAAACTGCCGTCCATGGGAAACCGGAGAGCCCGGTTTTCCAGCCGTTCCGGATAGCGCAATGCATACAGGATCGGCAATTGCATGTCGGTCTGCCCCAGCTGTGCCAGGATGGACCCGTCCTGGAATTCTACCATGGAGTGGATGATGGATTGGGGATGAACCTTGATTCGAATCCGTTCATAGGGCATCTGGAACAGATAGTGGGCTTCGATGACTTCCAGGCCCTTGTTCATCATGGTGGCGGAATCAATGGTCACCTTGCTGCCCATCTGCCAGGTGGGATGCTGGAGGGCTTCGGAAACGGTCACCTCGTCCAGTGCGGATTCTTTCATACCGAAAAACGGTCCTCCGGACGCTGTCAGAATAATGGACTGAACTTCTGTTGTCTTTCCTGCACGGAGGCATTGATGAATAGCATTGTGTTCGCTGTCCACCGGCAGAATCTCGGTTCCGTGCTCTGCCGCCGCACGGCAGATCAGTTCACCTGCCGCTACCAGAGACTCTTTGTTGGCCAGTGCGACCCGGTTACTGTGTCGGATTGCATGCCAGGTGGGAACCAGTCCTGCGGATCCGACAATTGCGATGACGGTGATGTCCGCCTCCATCCGCAAGGCTTCTTCAAATGGCAGGTAGCGTGTTTGTGGTGCCTGATCCCTGAGGAAAGTCCTCAGGTCTGCCTGGCAGGAGGGGTCCGCCATGGCTGCATAGGCGGGCCGGAATTGCCGGATCAGCTCCATCAGCTTGTCCAGGTTCCGGTTGGCAGTGACCAACTGGATCTGAAACTGATCGGGGTGGGACTGGACGACGTTGAGGGTGCTGAGCCCGATGGAACCGGTGGCACCCAGTAGGTTTACCTTTATCATGCTACATGAAATACCGGAAATATGCGTACAGCAGCGGTGCACTCAGGACAAATGAGTCCAGCCGGTCCAGCAGTCCTCCATGTCCCGGAATGATACCGGCTGAGTCTTTGATGTCGGCCTTCCGTTTCCACATGGACTCCACCAGGTCTCCCAGCATACCGGCGGTGCCGATAATGAGACCGATCACCAGGACATCCTGCCAGCTGAGCCGGTGAAAGAACCACAATTTGGCAATACAGGCGCCCACGAGATTGAATATGACGTTGAACACCGCTCCCTCAACCGATTTCTTGGGACTGATGGACGGAGCGAGTTTGTGTTTTCCAAGCAGGGAACCGAATATGTAGGCTCCGCTGTCTCCCAGCCAGATGACCAGGAACAAGGTGAAAATCAGGTCAGCGCCCAGTCCCGGATACGCAGCGGGTTGCGTATCCGCGTGTTTCAGGGCCACCATCGCGGACAGGGGGGCGGCCAGGGTAAAAATGCCCAGCAACGTATAGGCGGAACCGTTGAATGCAGTTTCGATCGAACCATCCACCAGCAGGGACCACAACAGCACAACGACTATCCCGAGGAGAACGACCAGATCAAACGGGAGGGCGGGGATTACGCGCGAAACCAATAGCATCAGAGAAACCGCCAGTGCGGGGATCAGATAGAATCGCTCGCCCGTGTGGCGGGTAAGGTTCTGAAACTCAATGGTTGCCAGCAGCAGTACCAGTGCGGCAAACGTGAAGAAATAGGCGATGGGCAGGAACTTCACCACCCAGTAGAATAGCGGTAAAAACACAACTGTCGTGAGTGCGCGGGTCAGAAAAGAACGCAGGTTAATGGCCATCCACTCCTCCGAATCTCCGTGTTCGATGCTGATAGTCCAGCAGTGCCTGGAGCATTTGTGTCGTATCAAAATCCGGCCAGTACACGTCTGTAAAATACAGTTCGGTATAAGCCAGTTGCCACAGCAGGAAGTTGCTGATTCTCAGTTCGCCGGAAGTGCGGATCAACAGATCAGGGTCCGGGAGTCCTGCGGTATACAGGCTGGACGAAACGGTTTCGGCTGTGATCTCATCCGCCGGGATGCCGTTCCGCACCAGTTTTCTTATCGCGGTCAGAATCTCGTCCCTGCCTCCGTAGTTCAGTGCAATATTGAAGTTGAGACGGGTGTTGCCGGATGTTGTCTGAAGAATATCATCTACCGCATGGCGGACCGGATCGGGCAGCCGGTTCAGATCACCCAGTACCCGGAGCCGCACGTTCTTCTCCATCAGGCGTTCCCGTTCAATCCGGACGAACTGTCTGAGCAGGGTCATCAGCACGGAAACCTCAAACCGGGGACGTCCCCAGTTCTCGGTAGAAAATGCATAGATGGTGATATGATCCAGCCCCAGGTGAAGTACGGTGTCTACCGCACGGCGGAGAGCGCGAACACCGGCCTTATGTCCCTTTACCCGGGGAAGGCCCCGGTCTTTCGCCCATCTTCCGTTGCCGTCCATGATTATCGCCACGTGACGGGGCATCCGTTTCGGGTCCAGTTGTTCCCACAGTTGTTTTTCAGCCGGTGTTGCATTGGCCGGTGGCTGCATCTAGAACTCCCGATCAATAATGAAATTGCAGATCTTCTGGAACAGATTGCGATAACGGCCTTCCGGAAAGGCGACCAGACCCTCCAGTGCGGTTCGAACATGTGCTTTCGCATGGTCCAGGGCAGTGGCGAGATGTCCGTCTTCTTTGAGGATTTCCACCAGTGTCGATCCCTGGGCTTCCGTAATATCTCTTTTTTCAAATACGGACTGAACAATGTCTGCTACCCGTTTATCCCCCTTTTCCAGGGCCATGAGAACCGGAAGAGTGGCTTTTCCTTCTTTCAAGTCAATCAGGCGCGGCTTTCCCAACCGTTCATCCGCCGCATAATCCAGACAGTCATCAATGATCTGAAACGCTGTCCCGATGGCTTCTCCGATCCGCACCGCCTGTCGTGTCAGTTCACGGTCTTTTGTGATGACCACCGGTACACCGCAGCAACCGGAAAACAGGATGGCTGTTTTCAGCCGGATGATTTCAGCGTATTTTTCCCTCTGCGGGGGGAACTGATAGGCATTGGCGTGCTGGAGCAGTTCGCCGGTAACCAGGTCACGGGTAATATCGGAGATCATGCCCAGTGCCGGCAGATCCTGTAACTGTACGGCCAGCTGCATGGCCGATGAGAATACAAAATCACCGTACAATACCGTCAGCGTATTGTCCCAGCGGGCATTGTGCGTTTTCTGGCCACGCCGGGTTTCGGCATTGTCAATCACATCGTCATGAATCAGGGTGGAAGTATGCAGGAGTTCAAAACAGGCACCCAGTTTCAGGATCCGTTCTTCGTCCAGTCCACACATGCGTCCAAACAGTATGGCGATGGCCGGCCGCAGACGTTTACCGGTCTTCCGTTCGGTGTGATCATTCAACGGGTCCACTTCGCTGTACGGGGTTTTGAGATAGTCCCGCATGATGCCGTCTACCCGTTTCAGTTCGGTTGATATGGGATTCAGGATATCGATACCCAAGCGCGCTCCTTGCCGTTGGCGTTGATGCGTTGAAATTGTAACACAAAACAGGGATATTCCCGGTGTCACTCAGGCCCGGGTTTCACCGCTTTTCTGGAGACCGATCTTGAACAGGACAGGCCCCGCGATCTGGTTAATCGCAATGACCGAAATTACGATGGCTTTGAACATTTCTCCCCAGTGGGGGAAAGCCCGCTCGACAACAATGACGATGGACAATGTCAAACCGGCATTGGTCAGAAAGCCGGTCCATGCATACTGGTTTACCGACCGGGGACTTCCCGCCATACGGCCGCCCAGCCAGGTGGCGCCGTAAACCAGGACGGTGCGGAGAACGACAAAGATCAGAACAATCAACCAGACACCGCCGAAATGGGTGAAATCAAGGCCGGCCCCGGCAATCGAGAAAAAGATGACATAAATCGGCAGCTGGGACCGTTCAATCCCTTCGATCATCAGACCACCCCGCCGGGAATAATTCTGAACGACGAATCCGGCCACCATGCACATGAGCATGTGTTCCAGGCCCACGATGAGGGCCAGCTCGTGTGCAGTCAGCGATGCCAGCACGATGAATATGGAGACCTCTTTGGCGACGAAGCGGTAAAACAGGATCATCAGGATGCCGAATACGCATCCGGCGGCGATGGAAATCAGAATTTGAATCAGCAGATGTCCCAGGAAGCCGAGTGAGAGGGCGGTGCTTGTATCCATGCTGCGGACAACCGCCATCGCGATGGCGAACAGAACCAGTACCACCACATCCTTCACCATGGTGACGCCCAGTACCACGTCCGTGAACGGGCCTTTTGCCCTGAACTCGTTGATAATCGCAATGGTGGAGGCAGGTGATTTGGCTACGGCCACCACGCCCAGCAGTATGGCCATCATCAGGCCCTGGGTCGCGGTGGTATTGCCGGGCGGCGCCAGGACAAACCAGATGCCCAGGGGAACGATACAACCGGCCAGGATCAGAACGGTATGGGATACCGTGATCAGGCTGATGGCACGGATGTCACGCTTCAGGCTGGTCATTCGCAATTCCCCTCCCGCAGTGATGGCAATGAAACTCAGGGCGATGGCGTTGATCAATTCCAGGTCGTGAATATCGCGGATCGAGATGATATCCAGACAGTAGGGTCCGAACAGCATGCCGGCGACCAGGTATCCGGTGAGTGCGGGAAGTCCGATTTCCCGGGCCGCCAGTCCGGTCAGATAGCCTGCCAGCATCAGGAAACCGAGAGACAGGTAGGGAGAAATACTCTCATTCAGGACGGGTGTCGGATCCAGGTGCTGAACCAGTGCCAGCAACAGGGCCACGACTGCGATGGACAGGAGGATCAGTGCCATCCGTTTGTTGTTCATGAACCCTCCTGGACGGTGTTGGACGAGATAAACTGAAGAACCATCACGGCAATCAACAGACTGGGATACCACTCACTGTACATCGTGCTGCCCGCGTGAACCCAGTGGTCGGCGGCGATGGCGATCGCCAGGCTGCCCGGAGCCAGGAACCATGATGAGGGGAGCTGCTTCATGCCGAAAAATGGAATTTCGAGCATCATGAAACGGATACCACCGGCGGTCAGTACCATCAGCAGGATGCCGAACAGCATTTCCGGATCACCGGAGATACCGGACAACATACCCACCAGGATCAGAAATGCCATCGTCAGCGGTTTTTCATCCGAGTACACGGAACGGAACGCCTGATCCCCCACGGGGCTTGCATTGGCCAGGTAAATCCCCATGAAGAACGCTGTCACCAGTGGAGACAGCCCGAAAACGGCGCAGGTTTCGGATTGAAGCACAATCAGCCCCAGAACCAGCAGTTCCAGACTTTCCCGTTCCCTGCCCAGTTGAAGAATGAACCGGCCCAGGATGGAGAACAGCACGATCAGGCAGATCAGCAGAAGTGCCCTGATGGGCGGAATGTTCGACAGGTGAACCGCTGTCACAAGGATCAACAGCACAAAGGGAACGACGCTGACGAAAAACAGTGCGTGCCGGTTCTCCACCCCCCGGGCAGGCACGTAATGGGAAACGGTCCGGAAACTGATGGCGGACAGGGCCAGACCAACGGTGACCGCCTCTTCTCCATGCCGGTGCGCCAGGCCGTATACCATTCCGATGAGGATAACGGAAGAGACGGTAAACAGGGCGACACGGCCGTAGAAAGCAGGTGTCAGTCCTTTCAGGTGTTCTCCCTTCATCTGGAGTCCCAGCAGCAGGCCGATCCAGCCCAGAAACGGAAACAGGAGCGGTTTGAGTGCGTGGGTGTCGATGGGAAGATCCGCCAGCAGAAAGCCGATCAGCAGATACTCCAACCCTACGAAAGGAGACAGTCGTTTCTTCCGAAACAGGATAGAGACCCCGAAATAGGCGAGAATGACAGCCAGGATCACGAATATCCGGGTGGTCATGTCAGAACTTCAGACCGCGTAAATGTCCGATGTTGATGGCGAACATGATACCGGAGTTGGGTTCGGTGAAACTACCGTACACGGATTCGATGGTATCCATCGCCAGGTTCAGTCTTTCCTCGTCCCGTATCACCGACATGACCATCTTGTTGGAGGGGTTGTAGTCTTCAATGAGATTCCGGAAACCGGCAAACAGCGGGATTTCATCCGCCAGATACTCGAACATACCACGAACTTCCAGGATGGTTGCCCCGGTGATCCCCACCTCCACCAGGGCTTCCAGGACGTCGTCCAGTTTGTCGTCCCGTTCAATGATGCAGACGAGCAGTTTCGCGTCAGTCATGGCGCATCAGTGTTTCATACAGCTCGTCGGCGCTTTTGGCGGCCAGAAGCTGCTCAATGAAATCAGGTTTCTTGGTCATCAGGGCCAGTTTGGCCAGAATCTGCAGATTCACGATGTTGCTGGGGGATGCTGCGCCGATCATGACGAACAGCAGCGACACCGGGTTACCGTCCAGTGAATGGAAGTCGATGGGCTTTGCCAGCCGGAACACATAGATTTCATGGGATTGGCAGGCCTGATACATCACGTGGGGAATCGCGATGCCGTAACCGATGCCGGTGCTCATGGTTTCTTCCCGTTCCTCGAAAAGCTGTTTCAGTTCATCGGCATCGAAATTCGGGTGGCGGTCTACGATATAGGCCGTTGCCTGCTTGAAGAAGTCTTCCTTATCCGTTACCTCAAACCCGTAACGTACATTTTCCCTTGGAATAAACTGACGAATCTTCACGCGATCCCCCGATTGGAATGAACTGTAATGGGATTATGGTAGCACTAGGAGCGGTCAAAACTCAATGCCCAGTAGACGGAAGGATGTTTCTATTGTCAATCCACGGAATAACCGGCTTCCTCCACCGCTTTGCTGATCGCTTCACGGGAGACATTACCTTTGACCCGCAATTCGTGACGGTTCAGGTCTGCTTCCACGGTTTCGACGCCGGGAACAGCGGCTGCCGCCCGTTCCACGTTCATTTTGCAGTGCCCACACGTCATGCCCTGAACGGGTACCGAGAAATCGAACGATTCGCCTTCCGTTGATGCATCAGGGTTCGTTGCCGGTCCCGGTGAAGCGAAACGGACCCGAATCAACAGAATCAGGAGGACAATTGAGCCGGCCATCTTACCGATAGCGAACCAGCCGCCGTCCTGGTGCAGATGTTCATAGCTGGACAGAAAGGCATTGCGGAGGAACACGTCAAACACAATGCCGCCTCCGACCGCACCGAGAATGATGGTAACCAGGAAAATCAGGGTTGTGCGCTTGCCCAGTGTTTTCCACAGGACAGTGAGACTGGCGGCGTTGGTGGCGGGGCCCGCCATCAGGAACACAAACGCGGCTCCCGGAGACATTCCTTTCATCACCAGAGCGAGGGCCACCGGAATGGATCCTGTTGCACATACATATACGGGTATGCTGGCCAACAGGACCAGAGCATAGGTGAGTACCGGAGATCCCAGGGTCTGCTGGAAGAAATCAGGCGGGAGCAGGGCGGAAATCAGTCCGCCGATGAGAATACCCAGTACAATCCATTTTGCGATATCCCCCAGCAAAGTATGAAAACCGTACCGCAGAGCAAGCCCCATCCGACCCGTGAAGGAAGCCGGTCTTCCGTTTTCGGAATCCAATGTTCCTCGGGAAGTGGAATGTATGTCCGGTCCCAGGTCGGTGATGAATCCGCCGATTGTACCGGTGATGAAAGCCACCACCGGACGG
The DNA here is from genome assembly GCA_036736005.1 of Acidobacteriota bacterium. GTDB lineage: Bacteria > Acidobacteriota > Holophagae > Thermotomaculales > Thermotomaculaceae > DAINNF01. The sequence continues at coordinate 4,329 of DAINNF010000030.1, read as the reverse complement.
AAAACAGCAAAAACAGGACCCAGCATACTCCAGGTTGCGGCAATACTGTCCACCCCTGTCTGGGGAGTGGAAATCAGAAACGACACCGTAGCTCCCCGGGTTGCCCCGGATTGACGGATGGACAGTGCCGTGGGCACCACCCCGCATGAACAGAGCGGCAGCGGGACGCCCAGCAGGGATGCTTTCAGAGAGGCCCACATACCCGGCCTGCCGATCGCGGATTTGATCCGGTTTTCCGGTAAAAAGGCGTGAATGATTCCGCCCAGGAAGAACCCCAGCAGCAGGTAAAGGGCCATTTCGTTGAACAGGAATACCGTTTCCCGGGCAAAACGAATGATGAATTCAAGAAGCGTATCGGCAAGCGCCATATTCCGTATCCCTCTCTCGGTTTACAGGTGTTGCGTCACGTGAAAAAACAGGCGGGTAACCACCCGCCTGTCGGATTTTGATTTGATGTTCTGTGTCAATTGCTACCCAGTACGTCCTTTACCTCCTGGATAAAGCTCTGGGGTGTCTTGTCTTTTCCGGCGCTGAGGCGGCCGATTTCGGTCTGGCCGTCCGGCTTCAAAATGACGTACGTCGGTACACCGCGGATCTTGAAATCTTTACCCAGTTTCTGATTCCGTTCCTGGTATTCTGCGGGGACCTTGCTTTTGTCCTTGGGGAAGTCGATGGTCACCAGTACCAGGTTCTTGTCTGCGTATGTATAGAAGTCATCTCCCGAAAATACATTGGCGTCCATCAGCTTGCACCAGTAGCACCAGTCGGAACCGGTGAACATCAACATGAGGGGCAGATTCTTATCCTTGGCATACTTCCTGGCTGCGTCCAGATCCTGGGTCCATTGTCCCGGCTTCACGCCTTTGGTCAGGGCTTCCGAAGCGCTGGCGGCTGGCGCGAGAGTGATTACCAGTGCCAGCATGAGGGTCAAAATTACGATTTTCTGTTTCATATGAGCTCCTTCGTAGTTTCAGTTTCCATTCCGTCACTTGATGGGATGCAGATCCCGCAAACCGGTTACACCCGATTTCTACGAGACCCGCGGGCAGTTGTTTAAATCAGGATATTCGAATTTACTGCTTTTTCCTGCTGTACAGAATTTCCATGGTTTTGAATTCTTTGCCGTCCGGTCCGGTCATGAACATTTCGACTTTATGGGTGTCCGCATCAATCAGTGTGGTGACATTTCGAACGTCCACGGTGCCTCCGGTCATGGGATCAGGCCACACGCCGGTGTCTTCCGCGACTTTGGCGTCGGCTTTGTAGTCTCCATCCATTTCATAGAATGCGGTAGACGTACTGTCTATCCAGAAGGTGACATACCGGTTCTTGAACCGGTCAAATCCGGTAATGCCGATACCGTGAAACGGCTGTCCCATAAAGGTGGATGTATACTCGGAATACAGGAAGCGTCCGTCCATAATCAGACGGTTCACCGCCTCCCCCACCGTTTCCATGGGTGTGCCGCCCGGTTCCATCCACATGGTGATATTGCCGGTCCAGGTTCCCACAAATTTCTCCAGGCGGGCATGTTCGGGGCCGGGCACCGTGTACTTTGCCATGATTTCCTGCATCTTGGCCATGTCTGCACCCGGTTTGAGCGAATCGGACTCTTTCGCGTCCTGGGCGCGGACCGGCCCGACCAGCAGGAGGGCCATCAGGGTGACAATCATAATGCCGCGGATTTTCTGACACAAACGCATTGTCTGCTCCTTCAGTATGAAATCGGTTCATTTTATCATTCTCTTCCAATTTTGTAAACTCAACAATTCCCGGTCACACTTGCATAATCCGTTCTTTGACACAGGGGCCGGCACGTGGTATTCCAGAGAGAGCACTTCGTTACAATATCCGAAAAGGAGATGATAAATGGTTCGCAGGCTGGCAGTTTTTGCGATAGCGGTGGTGCTGGGTTTTGGAATGGTGGTGTCCTGTGCGCCGGAAGCGGAAAAGGCGGCGCAGCAGGTATCCAAACCACTGCCCATCGAACTGGGTGTGACCATTCCGGTGGAAACCGAACTGGATCGGGGACTGGCCAGACCCGCCGTGGACATCTGGCTGGACATGATCCGGCACGCGGAGAAGACACTGGACCTGGGCCATTTTTACCTGGTGGCCAAACCGGACGGACCGCTGGAACCCGTTATCCGGGCGGTTCTAGCGGCGAAAAAACGGGGCGTCCGGGTCCGGATTCTGACGGAAAAACGGATGAACAACACCTACCCCGAACTGGCACAACGATTTCGGGAGGCCGGAATCGAGGTACGTCTCTTTGACTGGTCGAAGCTGACCGGTGGCATTCTCCACGCAAAGTATATGATCGCGGACAACCGTTCCCTGTATGTCGGCAGTCAGAACTTTGACTGGCGGGCGCTCAGTCAGATCCACGAAACCGGCATCCGTGTGGATCGTCCGGCGTTTGCGCAGGCGGCAGAGGAGATTTTCCAGCTGGACTGGGATTATGCGGGCGGCGACGAACATGCCTATGAGCGTATTCAGGCGATGAAACCCGTGTCGTTTCCGGAATGGGGCCAGCTGCTGGCCAGTCCCGGCCGCTTCAATCCCCCGGGCGTGGAGGCGTCTTTACCACGGCTGATCCAACTGCTGGATGGAGCGAAGGAACGGATCAGTGTTCAACTGCTCAGCTACGGCACCCATCGATACCGTAGTGAGGAACGGTTCACGGAAATCGATGATGCACTGCGGCGTGCCGCCGACCGGGGGGTGGAAGTGGAGATGATCCTGTCCAACTGGGCCAAGCGCCATCCGGAAGACCTGAAATCGTTGTCAGCGGTGGACGGCATCCAGGTGCGGTTTATCAACATTCCCCAGCCGGCGGACAATTTTATCCCGTTTGCGCGGGTGGCCCATTCCAAAGTGGTCCGGGTGGATGACATTCAATGCTGGATCAGTACCAGCAACTGGTCCTATGATTATTTCTATTCTTCCCGGAATCTTGACGTGCTGATCCATGACCGGGACCTGGCACTTCAGCTGGACCGCCTGTTCACCGATTTGTGGAACAGTCCGTACGAAGAAATGGTGACACCGGAAGGTGAATACGAGGCGCCCCGCCGGGAGTAACTTCAGATTCGCGCCACACCCAGAAATACCGCATGCAGGGTCACAATGAGTACGGTGAACAGGTTGTGGGCGGCGGCAGCAGACAATCCCGGAAACCGGAAGTGGATGGTATTCTGCGGACAATCGGTGATGCAGTCCGCGCACAGCGTGCAGGTCAGCGACGGCTTTCCATTGCGGATATCCGTCAGTTCCAGTGCACTGTACCGACATACCTTTGTGCAGGCCATGCATTCCGTACAGGCGCTGTAGTCGATGCGGATGCGAAACGGATTCAGTTTTCCCAGCCAGTTGGCGAACAGACCGATGGGACAGTAGACCGTGCAATGGACCATGGACCCTCTCTTCCGGGAAATGAATATCATGACGGCCACGCCCCCCAGTCCGAACCCGGCAGCCAGCAGGGTGGCCGGCACCCAGTCCACCCCCAGTATCCGAAGGACAATGGCGGCGGCGATCACCAGGACTGCGATGATGATGCGCACCCGGTCGTTCCGGTAGAAACCGGCCCTGACCTTTGACCGGGCCATGGCATCGTCCCAGGAGCCAATGTAGCACAGATGGGAGCACCAGGCCGGACCCACAAGGATGACGGTGGAAAGAAACAGGATAATCATGAAAAAGCCGTGTCCGCGATAAACCGGCCCGACCGCAATCAGGGCCGGTATGGGGAGATGCAGATCCCCGGTCATCAGGAACGGTTCAAGTCCCAGCAGACCGAGGATGAACTGGGCGAAAAAGACAAACGAAAAGAAACGCCAGGCACGGATGCGCCAGGTGACCTGTGTCGCAGAGTTCTGGATCCGGTCCGCCAGGAACGCTCCGTAGCTTGCCAGAAGCAGGATTTCCACCCAGCCGAAACCGGGCCAGAAGCGGTTCAATATCAGCATGTTCAACTTTACCTTGAGTTGAATGAATCCCAACAGCACCGATACCATCAGAAATACCGTCGTGGATAGCCAGACCGTCTGGTTGGGATCGGGCACTTTCTCACGGGATTTTTTCCGCAATAGGATCCAGGAAGTGAATGCTGTGAACAGCGCGACGGCCCCCAGAATCAGGGCCATCCGTCCCCAGGGGATGCCGTTGCTGTTACGGAGCAGGGCAATCCGAACCAGCGTCCGGATCCACTCCAGTGAGCCCGCAGCCAGGAGGATTCCCCACACCTGTCTGCCCCATCGTCTGCGAACCAGAAGGAGCAGGGGAAGCAGCAACACGGTCAGTGCGGGGCCGGTGCCCGCGGCCCGG
>DAINNF010000029.1:0-23457 GCA_036736005.1 Acidobacteriota bacterium | reverse complement strand
CGGACTGGTGCGCTACCGGGACGGTAGATTCACGGAGCTGACACCGGACAATCCGATGCTTCAGGCTGTTTACGACATCGCCTATCTCAAAGATAAGGTCTGGCTGGCCACCAATTACGGTGTGGTGGCATGGGAGAGTGGGAAGACAACACTGTACGGAAGAGAAGCCGGCCTGCCCAACACCAGCACAACCACCCTGCTGCCCGTGGGAGATTTCATCTGGATCGGAACAGACGGTGGTGCCGCTCTGTTGGACACAAAGGCCGGCCGTGTCATTCGTATCCTGACCCGCGACGAGGGTCTCCCGGGCAATGAATTCACCACCCACAATTCCCTGGCACTCGATCAGAACGGGGACGCCTGGTTCGGTGTATTCGGAGGTGCCGCCCATCTGTTCCAGGACCAGGGACCGGTTTTTGAATCGCAGGGGACCCCCACCATTCGGATACGGGAAGTGGAATACCGACTGGGTGGGCGGGAAATCCGCCGACACGTCCAAACCCATGACGCCATAGAACTGCCTTATGGCAGCCGTTCGCTGACCATCCGCTTTGACGTGATCTGGTTCAGAAATGAAAACAGCATTCACATCCGCACCAAAATGGACGGCCTGGAAGACACCTGGTACGACCTTTCCAATCGCCGCGAACTGGCGGCACGCTACACCACGATCCCCCCCGGAAACTTCATCTTTGACGTTCAGGTATCCTCTTTTGCAACGGATGCCGCACAGATGGAAGAAGATCTGCTCCATATTCACGTCCCGCGGCCGTTCTGGATGAAACCGGAGATGTGGGGACTGGGCATTCTATTGCTGCTGATTGCTCTTCACCTGATTATCCGACTTCGAGTACGGCACCTCAAAAAAGATCGGGAAATTCTGAATCGGAAAGTTCGTGAACAGACCCGGAAACTGGAAGAAACCAATGCCATCCTCGCGCAGAAAAACATCGCCCTGCAGCAACTCGCTGAAACGGACTATCTGACCGGTCTGTACAATCGGCGTCACTTCATCACCGCTCTTCGTCGCCACATTCAACTGGCAAGAAGAGAAGAACAGGAACCGCTCGCCCTGATCCTGCTCGATCTGGATCATTTCAAGAAAATCAATGACCAATATGGACACGATACCGGTGACCTGGTTCTGAAACAGTTTGCCAACACCCTGCTGTCCACCTGCCGCAGCAGCGACACCCTCGCCCGGTTCGGCGGGGAAGAGTTTATTGTGCTCCTTCCCAAGACCGACCGGGACGGTGCCGTGACACTGGCGGAGAAAATCCGATCCACTGTCGAAGAACAGACCTTCGGTCAGCCGGACAGCGCCATTCGTATGACCATCAGTGCCGGTGTTTCCCAACTGCACCCCACAGCAGACAACATGTATACAGCGGAACAACTGATGATCAAGGAAGCGGACATCGCCCTTTATCGTGCAAAAAGTGACGGAAGAAACCGGGTGGGCACAGAAAACTAATCGGTCAAACGACAATCTCCACCAATTTGTTCTTCATTTTTACACTTTTCAAAAAACCATCCTGACGGTCCCCCGTACCACTTAAGGAAAGAAAACATAACGGGGGGATTCGTGACTCAACGGATTGCAAGATCTGCATTTCTGCTCATTTTCGTCACCTGGTGTGCAGGGGCCATTTCCGCAGAACCGCCGACCTATCATGTGGAACAGACCGACACCCGTATCGTCATCGACGGCGTCGTCCAGCCCGATGAATGGCGTGGAGCGTTCACCGTGGACCTGCCATTCGAAATCGATCCCGGTGAAAACATCCCGGCCCCTGTCAAGACCACGGCTTACGTCACGTATGATCAGGAGAATCTGTACGTGGCTTTTGTAGCCCTGGATCCGGACCCGAAAAAAATCCGGGCCCAGATTACCGACCGGGACAGGAGCTGGGCGGATGATTTTGTGGGTATCGCGATTGATCCATTCAATGATTCCCGCCGCGGATACGAGTTCTTTGTCAATCCACACGGCGTTCAGATGGATATGAAACGGGTGGAAGGAACCGGTGAGGACTCCAGCTGGGACACCATCTGGACATCAGCCGGTACCCTTACCGAAACAGGATACATGACCGAAATGGCCATCCCTTTTCGCTCCATCAGTTTTCCCAACGGTACCCGGGTCCATACCTGGGGGTTCTGGTTTTTCCGGGCATATCCCCGTGAATTCCGCCACCAGATCAGCAATGTCCCGTTCGACCGGGACAAGAACTGTTTCTTTTGCCAGATCAGTCGATTGAACGGGTTTCACGGCGTTCATCCTGGACGGAATCTGGAAATCAACCCTACGATGGTGTCGCGGGATACCCAGTCACGGGAGCAGGCCGGCAGTCCGATGACCGACCAGGGCCGACATTCCCAGCTGGGTGTCAATATCCGATGGGCGCCCACCACCAACATCACCCTCAACGCGGCCTTAAACCCTGATTTCTCCCAGGTGGAAGCGGATGCCGCCAAAATGAGTTTCAACCGTCAGTTCTCGTTGTTCTATGAGGAGAAACGCCCTTTTTTTCTGGAAGGGGCCGATATTTTTGAGACCAACGAACAGTATGTTCATACCCGCACGGTGGCCGACCCGTCCTACAGTCTCAAGGCATCCGGGAAAAGCGGCAAATATGCATGGGGCGTGTTCACCGCCCGTGACACCATTACCAACATTCTGCTTCCGGGCAATTCCGACTCGGACTATGTATCCTGGGACCATGAATCCGATGTTTATGTCGCCCGTGCGCGTAGAGACGTAGGAAACAACTCAACCATCGGAGCACTGATCACGCACCGGACAGGCAGTGGCTATCACAACACACTCGCCTCGGTGGACGGAAGACTCTATTTCTCCGAACAGGACACCCTGGAATTTCAGCTCACGACAACGGACACCCGGAATCCCCTGGATCCGGACGATGAGCGACTGGACGGCGCTGACCTGAGCGGGACGGCCTACCGCCTGCATTATGAACATGAAGACCGCGAATGGGGAGTGGACGCATGGCACGCTCGGGTAAATCCCGGATTCCGGGCCGATGTCGGCTTTATCCCCATGGTGGACTATGAAGAAACGGGTGTCTCCCTGATGCGAATGTTTTACGGAAAAGATGGCGCGTTCATTTCCCGCATCTTCCCGGAGTTTACTGCTGAAATTCAGGAAAGCACGGATGGCACCACCCTGCACCGGGTTTTTCACTTCGCGAACAACCTGCGGATGGCCGGGCAATCCTATCTGGGCATTTTTTTCGACGAGGAGATGCGCCATCATAAAGGAATCAACCATCATTATGCCAACTATGGCTTCTGGGCCGGCGGAAAGACCCGCATCCTGGAATACAATGCCGAGTTTTTTACCGGGGAAAACCTCGACTTTGCCAACAACCGGATCGGAAACTGGCGTGTGACAAATCTGGAGTTGACCTGGAGAATCGGCGCCCGCATTGAACTGCAAACCGACACGCGTCACGAAATCATGCGCGTGGGCGGAGAAGATCTCTATACCGCCGACATTCTTCAGGGAAAATTTATCTACAATTTCAGCACCCGGCTTTTTGTCCGGTCTATTCTGCAGTATGTCACCCTGCAACGCAATCCCACACTGTACGAAGATCTCTCAGATCCCAAAACCCGGTCCTTGATGCCCCAATTGCTGTTCAGTTACAAAATCAATCCCCGTACGCTGCTCTATTTCGGGTATTCCGGACAACGGGAATATGCCACCACCATGCCCATGCAGACCATGGACCGGACATTGTTTTTCAAAATCGCATACGCCTGGCATCTGTAGCGCCATCAACCGCCGTGGACACCCCGATATCCCGACGGATTCAAAGCAGTTAGCGTGTTCGAAGCGCTTCCCTGTGCTACAATGGACAGGCCATGATTTACGGAAAAGTCAGCGGGTCCGTCTGGGCTACCCAGAAAGTGGAAACCCTCAATGGACTCAAGTTTTTAATTGTTCAGCATTACACGGTTACCGGCACACCGTTGGACCAGTATACGGTCGCAGTGGACGGCGTCGGTGCCGGTGCCGGTGAAATGGTCCTGATGGCCCAGGGCAGCTCCGCCCGCCAGACCCCCATCACCGACAAACGTCCGGTCGATGCCGTGATCATGGCCATTGTGGATACACTGGAGATGGACACGTGAGCATCAATCTGGATGCCATTGTGGATGATATTCTGGAAGACCCCCGCACCCTCGCAATCGGATCGGATCACGGGGGATTCCACATGAAAGAAGAGCTGAAAGCCCTGCTGGAACAACAGGGATGGTCGGTGGAGGATGTGGGCACCCACTCCTCAGCATCGGTTCACTATCCCGTCTACGCCCTGAAAGTGGCCGAGTCGGTCCGAAACGGACGTTCACGGTTCGGCATCATGGTGGACGGCGCCGGTGTTGCATCCGCCATGGTATGCAACAAAGTGAAGGGGATCCGTGCCGCCCATTGCAGCAACACATTCGAGGCATACAACGCCCGCGCCCACAACAATGCCAACGTTTTGACACTGGGGGCCCGTGTGGTGGGTATTGAACTGGTCAAACGGATTCTGAGCACGTTCCTGGACACCCCGTTTGAAGGGGGACGTCACGCGGAACGGGTTCAGATGATTACGGAGTGGGAAGATGCAACTTGGAAGGGTTGAGGGCCATGTGTGGGCCACCCGCAAACTGGATGCTTTTGAAGGCAAGAAACTGATGGTGGTGCAGCCCCTGGATGACAACCTGAATCCCGTCAGCCGCCATATCGTCGCCGTGGACACGGTGCACGCGGGGGTGGGAGACCTGATCTTCTATGCCACCAGCAAGGAAGCCGCCATTCCCCTCACACCGACTTTTGTGCCGGTGGACGCCGCCATCGTGGGTGTGGTAGACCGGGTGGACCGATGATTTTGTGCAAAGTCACCGCATCCGTCGTGTCCACAAAGAAAAACGAACATCTGGACGGGTACAAGATCATGTCGGTTACCCCCATCCGACCGGACGGCACCGTGAAGGGGACTTCTTTTCTCGCAATCGACGCAACCGATTCCGGAAAGGGTGACACCGTGCTGGTCATCAAGGACGGCGGGTCCCTGCAGATCATTACCGGTTCGAAGAATATACCGGAAAATGCTATCATTGCCGCAGTGGTGGATGACCTGGAACTGCACGATGGAGGACGTCATGTCGGATGAAATACAGAAAATCGTAGCGGAACTGACCGGCGAGCCGGAACCGACCGAATCGGTAAATGGCTGGGACGCCTTTGATAACTCCTCGCCCGACCTGCTGTATTGTGAAGACACCGGTGAGACAACCGAATGCGTCGTCCGCATGCACGGCACACTGGACCAGTTGATGCGAATTGGCGTGGACAAAATCAGCACCGCTCCCGGCATCGGCGGTGTCCACGTTGAAGTGGGACACATGATTGACCATACCCTGTTGAAAGCGGACGCCACCACTGACCAGGTGGTTCAGCTCTGCATGGAAGCCAAGCAATATACATTCGCCTCGGTCTGCATCAATCCGTACTTTGTTCCACTGGCCGCCTCGATTCTGCATGGAACCGAAGTCCGGGTCTGCACGGTTGTCGGCTTCCCGCTGGGATGCACCCCGAAAGAAGTCAAGGCACTGGAAGCCAAATGGGCGGTGGATCACGGGGCCCGTGAAATCGACATGGTCGTAAATGTATCCGCGTTGAAATCGGACAAACTGGTGGAAGTGGAAGCGGACATCCGTGCGGTCCGGGAAGCCATCCCCCGGGACGTAATCCTGAAGGTCATCATTGAAACCTGCTATCTGAACGAGACCCAGAAAGTCCAGGCCTGCCTGGCAGCCAGGAATGCCGGCGCCGATTATGTCAAGACCTCAACCGGATTCGGATCGGGGGGTGCCACGGAGGCGGACATTCAGTTGATGCGCCGCACGGTGGGCAGCCGCATGGGGGTCAAGGCATCCGGGGGTATTCGCGACCGGGAGACCGCTATTTCCATGGTCAAAGCCGGTGCCACCCGTATCGGGGCCAGTGCCAGCGTGAAAATCGTCAGCGGCGAGTCCGGTGGGGACGGTTATTGACCGTTCCGGTATGCCCGATCTGAAATGGGTGATCCCGCCACACCATAATTTTCCGGATCCATCTCCTGCAGAATCACCCGCACCTGCTCCGGTTTGACATCCAGCGTGGTTTCGATTGCATGACTCACGGCTGCAATCAGCCGCCGACGCGTTTCCGCATCACGACCCTTCAACAGATCAATTCGAGCAATGGGCATCATCAATCCTCCCGCCACTTGATCATGGCATCCACAATCTGGTCCATGTCGGCCCGGTTATTGGCGCAGTGGGGCGCAAACCGGACCAGACCTTCCCGAACAGCTGCGTGCACACCGAGCTCAGACAGGTGATCCAGAACAGCAGGGGCTTCCTCAATCCGGATCGTCACAATTCCCGCCCGTTGATCATCATCACGGGGTGTCACCAGATCAAATCCCGCATCTGAGAGGCCATCCATCAGATAACCGGTCGTCTCCAGAACACGGCCATGAATGTGGTCCACACCCAGTTCCAGAAACCTCTCCAGCATGGGGGCCGCCAGCGTGATGCCCATCCAGTTCTGGGTACCCAGTTCAAACCGGCCCGCATCCTCCAGTAACTCCAGTCGATAGTTGAAGAGGTCCCATGCATTCTGAACCGAGAGCCATCCCACGTGGGCCGGCGTCACCGCTTCCATCATCTGTTCACTCAGATAGAGGAAGGCCACCCCCATGGGCCACATCAGCCACTTGTGTCCACCGCAGGCAAGGGCATCAATCCCCCATTCTTCCACGTCCATCGGAGCCACCCCCACCCCCTGAATGCCGTCCACCACCAGCAGGATCCCCCGTTCCCGGCAGAGCGTACCGATGGTGGCCAGATCCGCACGGGTCCCATGGAGAAACTGCACGTGACTGAGGGCGACCAGCCGTGTCCGTCGATGCAGCATATGCTCCACCGCTTCGGGTGTCACCAGGCCGTCCGGCACGTCCAGCCAGTCGATCCGGACCCCCAGCCGCTCCAGGTGCAGAAACGGATAAATGTTGGCCGGAAATTCCGCCCGGTTCAACAGGATCCGGTCACCGGCTTTCCATTCCAACCCGGAAGCTACAATGTTCAGCCCCTGACTGGTATTGGTCAGCAGGGCGATCCGGTCCCGCCTGGACGTACCGATAAGACGGCCAATCCCATCCAGCATGGCATCCCGCGTCTTCACAATGCCCGGATACACATCCACCGGAGAATGGGCCCGAGACTGCCACCAGGCCTCCATGTTTTCTTCACGCCACACCGGATGCGGAGAGACCGCGGCGTGGTTCACGTAGACGCACTCCCTGTAGACAGGAAACTCATGACGAAACGACTCAAACGGATCCATCGCCGCCTCCTTTCAGGATTGCTATTTTCTTATTATACGCCACCTAACCGGACGCATACGAATACCCTGCCTCGTTGGAAAATCCCCGCCCGGGCACCGAAAACCCTTGCCTCCCGATCCGGTTCCGATACAATGATCGGGACTGTTTAGGAGGAGGGAAACACATGGCCAAGTACAGAATTGCCTGGATGCCCGGAGACGGTGTCGGCAATGATGTCATGGAAGCAGCACGCCTGGTGCTGGATGCGTTGAAGTTGGATGCCGAGTATATTCACGGCGACATTGGATGGGAATTCTGGAAAACCGAGGGGAACCCGCTGCCGGACCGGACCCTGGAGATGATGAAGCAGACCGACTGCGCATTGTTCGGCGCCATTACGTCCAAGCCCAAGGACGAAGCGGCCGAGGAACTCGACCCGTCACTGAAGGATAAAGGCCTGGTTTACTTTTCTCCGATTGTCCGCCTGCGTCAGGAATTTGACCTGTTCGTCAACATGCGCCCGTGCAAGGCATATCCGGGTAACCCGTTGAACTTCCGGGACGGAGTCGATCTGGTGGTGTTCCGGGAAAACACCCAGGGCATGTATGCGGGCGTCGAATTCCACCCGGTCCAGGATGATCTGAAACAGAGCTTTCTGAAATACAACGCCAAGATGAAACGTTTCATGGATGTGCCGGCGGAAGATATCGCGATCTCCACCCGGATCATCACCCGTGCAGGTGCGGAACGGATCATCCGGGCGGCATTCGAATATGCAAAGGAATTCGGGCGGCCCACCGTCACCCTGGTGGAAAAACCCAACGTCCTGCGGGAAACCGGTGGCATGATGACCACCGTGGCCCGCACCATCGCGAAAGAATATCCGGGAATCGATCTCTGGGAGACCAACATCGACGCCATGTGCATGTGGCTGGTGAAAAACCCGGAAAACTACGGTGTTCTGGTTGCGGAAAACCTGTTCGGTGACATTATTTCCGACCTCTCCGCCCAGCTGGTAGGGGGACTGGGATTTGCTTCTTCTGCAAGTTCCAGTGACAGATATGCGGTGTTCGAACCCACCCACGGGTCCGCACCGAAATATGCCGGTTCCTACAAGGTCAACCCCATGGCCATGCTACTCACCTGCAAGCTGATGCTGGACTGGCTGAAAGAAAAAGACATGGCGATGAAACTGGAAACCGCCATCGCAACCGTCATTGCCGAAGGTAAAGTCCGCACCTACGATATGGGCGGTTCCAACACGTCACTGGAAGTAGCCGAGGAAGTGGCCCGCAAACTCTGATTGGAACAATTGCCGAACCAGCACGGTCCTGCCCTGTCAGCAGGATCGCAAAACAAAAAGACAACCCAATAAAGCGCCGGAAAACCCGGCGCTTTTCTTCATCCGAATCATCAAAGAACATACCGTTATCAGTTATTTAGCGCATCCAAGTTCTGCAACAGACAATGAAACCTGAACAGAATCTCCGTCATCTGCTTATAGTCCGGGCTCAAATAGACATAGCCCAAAGGTCGACTTCCTTTGAACAACATGATAGCTGGATGCGGCAAAGAAGAGTTTTGTGTTCGTACATACTCGACTTTTCTGTCGCCAGCCCGCTCATTCATGAAACGCTCAAAATGTTCACTGTTGCCTCTTCCTGCAAGAATGACGGGAAGCGGACTTTCTTCAGGTGAGCAATTCCGGATCACCTCAATCCCCTTTCGAACACATGACACGCAGTCTGTTTCCTGTTCAATAATCAACACGAGCCGCGTTTCTTCGTCCGAGAAAAAGGGTTGAACCTCGGAATCGCCACCACAACTCTGTCCCAGTACGGTCAATGCAATGATGGTGAGAATCGATACTCTAGCCATTCCATCCCATCCTCAGTTTCCCGCAATGCGTCCGCAACCAGAGAATTATCCTCTTCTCTGAGTGTGCCGATCTTTGCGTCCATCGGCCCCCAGTAATACCGATTTCTCAAATTGTCCAGGTTCAGTAATTCATAATAGTATTCCCACTCAAACCCGGTCTCGAATCGTATCAGCAGCCAGCGTCCACTCCCTGTAATTTCATCCAGGTGGGTGAAGTGAGCCATCCATTCCCTGTGGCCTTTCTCATCGTACTTCTGCACATTGTACGGTTCGCTCAGTGGTTTGTAGAACGGTGGATTTAATTCGATCCGTTGAATTTCTCCACCCGGTTTCGTCCGATCCAATACCTGAATCTCCGGGACTGCGCTCTGAATCGCGTAAATCGTATCCCCGACTGCATACAATCTTGCTTCATTCACATTGAATTTCTTCATCAAGTCCATGTGTGTGGCTTGCCCCAATGTAACAGCTTGCTTTCCCTCCGGAGAAATCACCCTGACCAGCTCATCGTCCCAATAGACATAGCTGCATCCCAGGGAACCGTCCGCGAGGCCCACGACATCGTCGAAATCGGAACTGAGCGGTAGCTTGAATTGCTCAATTCGAGGCGGCTCCCCGTTCAGCTGGATACGGTATACAAAATTCACCAGATGGAAGGAACAGACCCAGGCGGTATCCCCACATGCGGATATTCTCCACGGTTCAAGCACAGATTCAGGACCCTGACCCACGTCAAACAGGACATCTGTCTCACCGTTCTGGCCATCTATTCGTACGACGCCATCTTCCCGTTGAACCACAATCATGTCACCATTGTAGACCGCCCAGTCCCGGATAGGGCCAACACCTGTAAACGTACACTTGCGTGCGGTTTCAATTTCGGTTACCTCACTGTAGGTTACCGGGTCCTGATTCATACAACTCATAAGCGACAGCACATAAATAAGTGCGGGAACTAAAATGGAAAATTGTCTTCTTAAATACACGTTCACTCCATATGAATGGTACGAATAAGCGGTGCCGGCATTGCTCCGGCACCACTCATGTCAAACTTTTTGACTAAAGATTACGTAATTGGAACGATAGGCGGAACATACGGGCACTGTGCCCCGCCGAGTTTACATTCGCTGTACTGCTGGCCCTGCTCATGGACAACATGTCCATCCAGAATCACATCACCCCCACCACCACCTGAAGCTGCTCGTACCTGCAACAAACCGAGACCGCATAAGAGCAGCAATACCACAAACGTCATTCGTATCTTCTTCATTCAATTTCCTCCCAGAAAAAGTAAGTAATCAATTTCCAGCAATGCATTGTGGATATTCAATATCCTATCCCCCCCCCACAATAACTGCAATCTGAAAAATCCACGAATCTGGGCACCTCCTTACATTGATTCTAAAGGACTTAATTTTTCCACACTGAATAATCCACGATTGGCAGCAATTTTGGCCAATTTCTGAGCACTGGATTTGATCCCTTTCCATCCCGACCCGGATCTTTGAATACTGCAGAAATCCCGGGGCAGCATTCCCGTTCATCGCCTGTTTCGCCCGTAGCAGGAATCGGTGAGACATGCAGTCTTCAAACGTACACTTCGAGCGGTTCCAGCGGCTCCGTGTATGTTAGAATGGCGCCATGACGAAACGAATTCTGATCGTAGACGATGAGCAGGATATTGTAGAAGCAATTGCCAATACCCTTGCACTGGAAGGCTATGCCACACTGAAAGCCAACCGGGGGTATGACGGCATCAAACTGGCCCTCTCCGAACAGCCCGATCTGGTGATCCTGGACGTGAAGATGCCGGTCATGGACGGCATGGACACGCTGCAGGAAATGCGCCGTCAGGGATTCAACAACCCGGTGATTATCATTTCCGGTCACGGTGACGTGAAGACCGCAGTGGAGGCGGTTCGTCTCGGCGCGTTCGATTTCCTGGAAAAGCCCCTGTCCCAGAACGGTCTGCTGATCGCCGTGCAGAACGCACTTCAGGTGGGAGAAGCTGAAAGAGAGGATACAGGCAAGACACGCGATGCACGGATTATCGGCGAGGATCCGGCTTTTACCGCCTGTCTGGGCGTTTCCGAACGGGTCGCACCCACATCGGCACCGGTACTGATCACCGGGGATACCGGTACCGGAAAAGAAGTGTTGGCCCGGTACATTCATGACTGTTCCGGTCGCAAGGGTCCTTTCGTGGAAGTCAACTGTGCCGCGATCCCGGAAGAGCTGATTGAAAGCGAACTGTTCGGGCACGTGAAGGGGTCGTTTACCGGTGCCATCGCCGACAAGACCGGCAAGTTCGTGGCTGCGGACGGCGGCACCCTGTTTCTGGATGAAATCGGGGACATGTCCCTGAAAACCCAGGCAAAAGTACTGCGGGCAATTCAGGAGAAGATCATCATTCCCATCGGAACCAACAAACCGGTTTCCGTCAACGTCCGGATCATCTCCGCCACCAACAAGAACCTGGCGGATGAAATACGGGAGGCACGCTTCCGGGAAGACCTGTACTACCGGCTCAACGTAATTGAACTGAATATGCCGGATCTGTCTGAACGACGGTCGGACATTCCGCTTCTGGTGGACCATTTTGCCGATCTCTTCGGCCGGGAAAACGGCATGAAGGATGTTCATCTCACGGATGACGCCAAGAGTCTGCTGGCGGAACGGGATTATCCGGGCAATATCCGGGAATTGAAGAATCTGGTGGAACGCATTGTGGTGATTGCACAAAAGCCGATCATTTCAAAAGAGGACACCCGGATGATTCTCGACAACCGCTTCAGCATCCCGGAAACCAATCGCGGTGCGGCCCGCGCCCCAACTCAACCCAAACCCTGTGAATCCGACTTCTTCAAAATTGACTCGCTGAAGGAGTTCCGGGAAAAAACGGAGCGACAATTCATCATTGAGAAACTGAAACAGAACGATTTCAATATTTCCCGTACAGCGGAAGTCATGGAGACACCCAGGAGCAACCTCTATAAGAAGCTGGAACAATACGAAATCGATGTCAAGGAACTGGAGGCATACTATGGCCACAACGAGTGAGATCGCTGAAGCGTTGCTGTCCATCCGGGCGGTGGCACTGTCACTGGATCCGCCCTTCACCTGGGTATCCGGCATCCGGTCCCCGATTTACTGCGACAACCGTCTGCTGATTTCGCATCCCCGACAGCGGAAACAGGTCATCGACCGGTTTCTGGAACGGATCGGACAGATGCCGGAACAGCCGGAATTGATCGCGGGCACGGCAACCTCCGGTATTCCGTTTGCGGCATGGGTGGCGGACCGCCTGAATCTCCCCATGGTGTACGTACGGGCCGCAAAAAAAGAACATGGAAAGGGTAAGGCCATTGAAGGGCATCTGGAACCGGGGAAACGGACGCTGGTGATTGAAGACCTCATTTCCACCGGAAAGAGCTCAGCGGCTGTAGTCGAGCACCTGCAGGAAGCCGGAGCAGTGGTGACGGGCGTCCTTGCCATTTTCAGTTATGAAATGAAGAAAGCTGCAGATACATTTGAGAACCTGGGCATCCCGGCTGAACCGCTGGAAACCATATCGTCCCTTCTTGACCTTGCGGTGAACCGTGGGGATCTGACGGATCAGGATGCCGCAATCATTCAGGATTTCCGAAACGACCCCGCCGGGTGGTTTGACCGGAATTTCGGAAACTGACATGCAGCTTCGTCTCCGGTCCCCGTTCACAAACCGACACCTGAATCTGATCCTGCTGGCATTGTTTGTGGGGGTCTGTTCCGGACTGGGTGCGGTCGCGATCCGCTTCATGATCAAGTATGGCACCCTGATTTCGTTCGGCGTATACGACAACTTCCTGGAGGCCGTGGAACAGGTCTCCGTATGGCGACGGCTGGCAGCCCCTATCGTTGGCGGCCTCATCGTGGGTCCACTGATCTACTACCTGGCCAAAGAGGCCAAAGGACACGGTGTCCCGGAAGTCATGCTGGCCATGTTGCTTCGGGACGGGCGTATTCGAAAGCGGGTCGCGTTCGTCAAGGCACTGGCCTCCGCCATTACCATCGGTTCAGGTGGATCCGTCGGGCGGGAAGGTCCCATTGTGCAGATCGGATCTTCCCTGGGGTCCACCATCGCCCAGCGCTTCAACCTGGAAAAGCGTGACACGTCAACCCTGGTTGCCTGCGGTGCCGCCGGCGGTATTGCCGCCGCCTTCAATGCCCCCATTGCCGGTGCCCTGTTTGCGGTCGAGATTATCCTGGGTGATTTCGGCGTGGCGGCATTGAGCCCCATTATCATCAGCTCAGTTATTTCCACCATTATCGCCCGCGGCCTGGAAGGCAACCTGGTCGCCTTTTCGGTACCGCCCTACGCCCTGAACACCACCTGGGAACTGATTCCGTATACGGCCCTGGGTGTAATCGGCGGACTACTGGCGGTTCTGTTCATCGTGGTATTGTATCGTTTGGAACACGCATATGATAATTGGCAATTCCCGGAATATCTGAAGCCTCTGACGGGCGGTATCCTCGTAGCGCTCATCTGCCTGGCATTCCCTTCCATGTACGGCGTCGGCTACGACAGTATCAACGGCGCCCTGCACGGGTACTGGCCGTTATGGATCCTGGTGGCCATGGTATTCATGAAGATTCTGGCTTCCTCGATCACACTGGCGTCCGGAGCGTCAGGTGGGGTATTCGCACCTTCGCTTTTTATCGGGGCTTCGGCAGGGGGCGCACTGGGCATCATTACCCACAACATTTTCCCTCAGGCCGCCACATCCGGTACCTATGCACTTGTGGGAATGGGCGCCGTGGTCGCGGCCACCACGCAGGCTCCCATTACCGCCATCATCATCATTTTTGAGCTGACCCAGGATTATCATATTATTCCACCCCTGATGTTTACCTGTATCATCAGCACACTGATCGCCTCCATGATCAAGAGTGAGTCCATCTATACACAGAAGCTCCGACTGAAGGGAATCCGTCTTTCGGAAGGTGGCAAAGAGGAAAGTATTCTCCAGGAAATCAGCGTGGAACGGATCGTCCGTGAAGGACTGGTGTTCCAGGAAGACATGCAACTCAGGCCGATCATTGATCAGGCACTGAGCAGCACACAGACCGTATTCCCGGTGGTGGACGATGAAGGCGTTTTACAGGGGACGTTAACGCTGAACGAATTGAAAACCGTTTTTTATGAGCGGGAAGCTCTCGCGGACCTGGTGATTGCAGAAGACGTGGCGACCGGACCGGTATTCCTGACACAGAAGAGCACGCTGCATAACGTGATGGAAATCAACAGCCACCGGTTGATGGAGGAAGTTCCGATCGTCAACAATGCACGGGAGCGAAAATACCAGGGAATGGTATTCGTTCAGGATGTCATCGCCCTCTACAACTCGGAAATCAAGAAACGGGAATTGGCGCTTGCTGTTGTCACCCGGAAGAAATACAAAGATATCACGGAAGGCATTTCGCTGGGAGAGGGTTACCGTCTGACCGAACTCCCGCTGCCTGACAGTCTGGCGGGCAACAGTCTGAAGGATCTGGCGTTCCGGAACCGCTACAACCTGGAAATCATTCTGATCAAACGGAAGGACCATCCGGACATCATCCCGGACGCAGACACGCTTCTGCTGCCCGGTGACCGGGTCGTGGTGGTGGGTGTCCTGGATAACATCCGGAAATTCCGGGATAAGGTGCAGGCATGACTGAACGGAGCAACTCCCGGATCCTTGTCAGTCGCAGTGCGCTGGAATCCAATTTCCGGTTCTTCCGCAAACGGGCGAATAACGCCACCCGCATTTACCCCGTTGTCAAAGCCAATGGCTATGGTCATGGCATGAACCTGGTGGCCGGGATTCTGAAAGATCTGGCCGACGGGTTCTGTGTCCACAGCTGTGAAGAGGCCGAGGCGCTGGAGGAATCCCACGAGACACTCGTTCTGGGACATGTTTCCCGAGATATCGATCAACTGACGAGTCTCATCAAGCGTCACCACATACGATTCACGGTCTGTGATCCGGGGCAGTTGGACGCCCTGGAAGCCGCAGCGCAGAACGCTCAAAAAGTCGTGCCCCTGATCATCAAGGTGGAAACCGGAACCCATCGACTGGGCCTGGAGGAAGAAGATGCGCACGCACTGGCGAACCACATCAAGCAGTCGGACCACCTGGCCGTGTCCGGATTTTCCACCCACTTCGCGAATATCGAAGACACCACCGACCACACATACGCCCGCAGACAGCTGGACCGGTTTCTGGCGTTCAGAAAGACTGTTTCGGGGGCGGAGAAGCTGGAATGGCATACCGCCTGTTCCGCTGCCGCTCTTCTGTTTCCGGACACCCACCTGGATCTGATCCGGCTGGGCATCTCCCAGTACGGCTATTATTCCAGCCGGGAAACCGTCGTCTCCTGGCATCAGGCACGACCGAAAGGTCAGGACAACGGCCTGACCCCGGCACTCACCTGGGAGACCCGCCCGATTCAGGTCAAATCCGTCCGTCAGGGCGAGTATGTCGGCTATGGAATTACATATCGGGCTCCCCGGGATATGCGAATCGCCGTCCTTCCGGTAGGGTATTCCGACGGATATGACCGGGGCATGTCCGGACAGGCATATGTGCTGGTCCGGGGTCGCCGCGCGCCCCTGTGTGGACGTATCTGCATGAATATGTTTATGGTAGACGTCACCGACATCCCGGGGGTCAGCCGGGAAGATACGGTCACCCTGATCGGAACCGACGGGGATGAGACCGTGACCGCCCAGAACCTGGCTGACTGGAGCGGTACCATTCACTATGAGGTACTGGCCCGGCTGCGGCCCGGCATTACCCGAACCGTCGCAGACTGAAGAACGGGTACGGCATGAACCTCGAATCCACCGTCGCCGAAACGCGAAATATCCGGTTGATTATGGCGTATGAGGGGACCCGGTATGCCGGCTGGCAAATCCAACCCCATGAACACACGATTCAGGGATTGCTCAACGACGCCGCCTCGAACATCCTGGGGCATGAAGTCAAGAGCCGTGGGGCCAGCCGGACCGATGCAGGTGTACACGCACGTCACCAGGTAGCCGCCATTCAGACAACTTCCGGACTGCGTGTTGACAAGATCCGGTTGGGTCTCAACGCCCTGCTCCCGCCCGATATCCGGGTCATGTCGGCACAGGAAGTACCGCCTTCGTTCGATCCGAGACGGAATGCCGTACACAAGATCTACAAATACCGCATGTATCTGGGCTTGACCATGCCCCCGTTTGAACGGCGATATGCCGCCCATATCAAAGGAGGCTTGCATATCCGGCACATGCAGGAAGCAGCCGGCCTGATCACGGGTGATCACGACTTTGCCGCGTTCCGGGATGCCCGGTGTTCTGCCAAAACCACGGTGCGATCCATATCACAATCAGAGTTTCATCTGTTGAATGAAGGCATTTTAGAATATATAATCTGCGGGAACGGATTTCTTCATCATATGGTCCGGATTATTGTGGGGACATTGATCTGGATCGGTAAAGGCAAACAACCCGCATCGGTTATAGACGAGTTGTTTGCCCGCGGGGAGCGGCGGTCAGCGGGACCGACCGCACCTGCTCATGGTTTGTTTCTTGACTATATTCACTTCAAGGAGGATTGAATATGCGCCGTCAACTCATGCTCGTCATCACTGCTTTCGTCCTGCTGGCAACCGCAGGGTGCAACCTGATGGAAAAAAGCCAGGTGGAAAAAATGCAGAAGATGGCGGCGAAAATTGACCAGCTTGACCAGGAACTTGACAAAAAGGAAGACCAGTATCGTCGTATTCTCACCCAGTATGGATTGAAAGGGGATCAGCAGCTGACCGATGAACAGTGGGAAATGCTGGAGCTGACACCGGAACAGCGAAAAATGCTGGAAGAGCGTCTGCAGAAAGAACAGGATTCCTCGTATGGCTCCATGATTCAGGAAGTCCTGGATATGGATAACGAAGTCAAGCGACTGCGCGAAGAAATCAACACGCTTCGGGACCAGTTGCCCAAACCGGTGGTGGTACAGCCGGGTGACAACCACTATGACCTTAGCATGAGCTATCTGATTGATCAGAAAGGTCTGGATCCCAAGGCTGCCCAGGAACTGGTGGAACGGGCCAATCTCCTGGACTACCTGCTCCCCGGTTTTGAGGTCTGGCTGTTCTATGACGGCAATGTGTTCGGTACCTTTGTTACCCAGGGCACAGCCGATCAGAGCCCCAATCAGATTAAACGTTATTACAAGAACAAACTGATCAATGAACGGGACAAAGCCCAGCAAGAGGCCGTTGAACTCGGCGATGAAGTTCAGTCTCTGGAAGCCAGGAAGACAGAATTGTTGTCCCAGGTAAGCGAACTGGAAGACGTGCGTGCCCAGCTGCAGAATCAGATCAGTGATCTGTCCTCCAAGAATGTCGTTCTGCAGGAGCAGAACACTGAGAAAGAGACGCGTCTCAACTCTGTGTTCTATCATGTGGCCGCCTACAAAGACTTGAAGGACCAGGGGATTGTCGGTCGATTCCTTTTCGGTAAACCACAGCTGAAGAACTTCAATGCCGTTGAATTCGAACAATCCATGGACTTGCGTGAATCCGATTCATTCACCGTCACGACGGAAACGGCCGGCGTGGACAAAATCAACCGGATCTATGTGATGCCCCGATCTTTTGAACAGGATAAAGACTACAAGATCGACTATGCAGCAGACAAAAGCGCGGCAGTTGTGTACATCATCAACCCGGAGAAGTTCCGGATGAGTCGGGTGCTTCTGGCAATCCGCTGAACACCATTTCGGTATGAAGCAGCATCGCGTCGGCGTACTGGTCCCGGATACCGTTTTCCTTCAGGATGTTTTGACACATCTTGAGCAATCCGGTCTTGAGCTGATTCCATTGGTGGATCTGGAAAGTACACAGGACCCGGGGGAGCATTCCCCGGGTCTTTTTCTCATTGACGGATCCCACATACCGGACAAGCCGACACATCTTCAAACGTCGATACCGGTTCTGATCATGGAATCCGGGGCAAGTGCTCCCCTGTCTTCCGAGGGCATGGTCCAGATCATCAGAAAACCGTTCCAACCGGAACAACTGCTGGATCTGATCCGGGAAATGCTTCGTAAGCGTCGTGTGTTGATTGTGGATGATACCCCCTCTTTCCGGAAAATGGTGGCCGCTGAATTCCCGGAAGAGGATTTTGATATCCAGTTTGCCACCAACGGTATGGAAGGATATCGGGCCGCTCGAACCTTTAAACCCGATCTCATTACCATGGACGTTGAAATGCCGGAAATGGACGGCTACAAGGCCTGTGAGCTGATTCGGAACGATCCGGAAACAGACCGCATTCCCATTGTGTTCGTAACCACCCTGGGACAGGTGGACGATATGGACCGGGGTTTTCGATCCGGAGCGGTCGAATACTTCGTCAAACCATTTGAACCCGGTCGTCTTCACACCTTTGCCGGACGGCTTCTGGCACGACTGGAATCCCGAAAAACAAGTGATCTTGCTGTCCTGGGACAGCGAAATACAATCGTTCATATCCTGGAACATGTCCTCTCGAAAAACGGGTTCAATGTCGTTACGGGAACATCCAGCCGGCAACTCAAGCATACGTTGGGCACCCGGGAACCTGAACTGATCCTGCTGAGTATTGACGATGCCGAGGATCCCCTGGAAAAGCGCTTGAACGACCTGCAGGCATCCTGGCCGGATACACCCGTGGTCACCGTTACGGAAGAGGACCGGAAAACCACCATAATCCGCGCTCTTCAGGCTGGAGCGGTTGACTATCTGATCGCACCCTTCGTGGAAGAGGAGCTGGTGCGGCGGGTGGAAACTCATCTCAGGCTGCATCATGCTCTTCAGCAATTGCAGGACGCCAATCGACGTTTACAGGAATTATCCGTCACGGATGCCCTGACAGGACTGTTCAATCGCGGGTTCTTCACCCAGTCGCTCAAAGCGGAGGTGAAGAAACTGAGCCGCCGTAACGACTGGCTGAGCTGCATTCTGATGGATATTGACCATTTCAAGCAGGTCAACGACCGCTTCGGGCATCTCGCCGGGGATGCGGTGCTGATGCAACTGGCCGCTATCCTGAAAGAACTGCCGCGGGAAACAGATATTGCCGCCCGTTATGGTGGAGAAGAGTTTGTCCTGCTGCTCCCCCAGACCGACATTGACGGCGCTCAGATACTGGCCGAACGTCTCCGCACCCGTGTCGAACAGACCTCATTTGAACACGGGGACCTGACCATCCCGATCACCATCAGTTGTGGTGTGCATGGTATCCAGAATTTTCTTGAAGGACCGAATCTGCTAAAATATGCGGACGAAGCCCTTTATCATGCAAAAGAATCGGGAAGGAACAGGACCATGTGCCATGAACAGATTTGAAAAACGCATTACGCTTCTGACCGTCACACTGGTGGCGATCTTCATTGTTTCCTCCGTAC
Organism: Acidobacteriota bacterium; assembly: GCA_036736005.1. GTDB lineage: Bacteria > Acidobacteriota > Holophagae > Thermotomaculales > Thermotomaculaceae > DAINNF01. The sequence continues at coordinate 3,734 of DAINNF010000029.1, read as the reverse complement.
TGGTTCTGACCGTACATGATCTGGAAGCCGCGCTGCCGTACTATCCGTTTGGGTCCGCCCTGACAGCAGCCGTATTCGCATACATCCTGTTCCGCCTGATCCGGTCCCAGCGCCGACGATTGAAGCAGGACATTCGTACGCTGGCTGAATTGCTGGTCAGCGGAAATTTGAGCCACCTGCCGCCTGAGTTGACGGACAACCAATCGGTACTTGCTCCCTTTATCTCGACTGTACAGGAGATCCGTCAACAGATTCTCCGCTCGACCACCGAAGCCGAAACAACGGCCCGGGTTGTGGGTGGTTCCGTCACACGAACATCCCGTATGCTGGACCAGCTGGAGCACCTGCTTCATTCACTGGAAGAACATGGCGATACAATTATTTCCGCTCAAAAAAGTCTAACGTATTCCCTGGAAACCGAAACGGAACAATCAAACCTGTCGGAACAGATCGTACGGATCCGGATGGAACTGGAGAACTTCCAGCAGATCCCGAAAGAGATGGTCGACCTGCTGAAGCATACCTATGCGGAACATCACCGGGAGCGTTCCTCGTTGCTGGACGATATGGAGCGCTTCGTCACCGACATCGGTGAACAGCTGACCCAGATGGCTTCTGCTCTGGACACGTTTGTGCAGCAACACATACAGAACAGGGAAATGACTGAGACAATCCGAAATTCAGCCCGAATCCTTTCCCAGGCCCTGAATGATGATTTCCAGCGGGTCCAGGAACAACTGGATAAACAGGGGAGTATTCACGCGCAACTGATGGAAAAGACACGGGCACTGTCCGATGTCCCGCGACAGATGCATGCCATTCGGGAACAGGTAACCCAATTGGAAAACAGCACCGGGAAACTCCGTATCCTTGTTCTCAATGCGGCGATATTTGCTGCAGATGCCGGCGAAACCGGCCACGGATTCAATGCCATCGCCCGTGACATGAAAGAAGTGAACCAGGAATCAGAACGCACACAGACCCGCCTGAAAGCACAGATCAATCAGATGGAACAGCAACTTGCTGTAATCATGGAGCAACTGGAACCACTGGTTCAGGAACAAGTCGATCTCGAAACAGGAGAAACACTTGAACAGACCCGTTTAGAAACCGACCAGATTCTGGAACCGCTCGTTTCCGGTTCCGCAACGCTTTCGGACAGCTTTCAGCAACAGGCCGATACCTGTGAACAGTTGTCCAGCCAACTGAATCGTACCCAGACCACCGCAACCCAGGGACAGTCCCAGATCCGTAAAATGAAAGCAGATACCGCATCCATCACGGAACAGAAGTACCGTATCGACCGGATGCTGATCGAAACGGACCGTTTCTCTGAACGGATCGGCTCCGAGGTACCGGCTATTCTCAAGCAATTTGGCGCCATTCTGGACCAGGTTGCTTCTTTGCAGGACCGGTTTACCCATGTACACGAAATTCTCATGCAGTTCATCAACTCCGATATCCTTCAGCAGGTAGACCGGCTGCAGACATTACTTGAAGGTCCCGATGTTCAGTTGCTCCGGGATGTCCCGAAATTGCTGACCAAGTCACATCGGACATTGAAATCCATCGAACCATCATGATCCGGGAGGAACCATGTTTAATAAGGTAACCTTAATTGGAAGAACGGGAACGGATGCTGAAGTACGGTTTACCCCGAACCAGACCAAGGTCGCAAATTTCCGCATGGCCACCAGCAGAAGCTGGACGGACCAGAACGGAAACCGGCAGGAGAAAACCGAATGGCACAATATTGTGTGCTGGGGACGGCTGGCTGAACGGGCAGAATCGATGATCACGAAGGGATCTCTCATACTTGTGGACGGCAGCATTGAATACTCAAACTGGCAGGACAATGACGGAAACAAACGATACCGGACGGACATCCGCGCAAACCAGTTTCTCATGCTGTCACCCAAGAGATCAGGCGGAAGCAATTATGCCCGTGACAATCAGAACGCGCAACCCGATCAATCCGGCACCCACAATGAACCCCAGAATTATGAAGATGACATTGAAGTTCCGGAAAGTGATTTTGACGACGTACCATTCTAATGAATCGACCGGAAAGAAAGCCGACTGGATCCAGTCGGCTTTCTTTTTTCCCTTCAAACTATCCATGCCGTCCAGGCGTCATAACGCACGGGAGGCATGATGTTGTCCTTTGATGCCATTGCGAAACAGTATTCCGGCATGCTCTACCGGCACATCTATCGAATGCTGGGCCATCCGGAGGATGCGCAGGACGTCCTGCAGGATGTACTGTTACTGGTCTATCGGAAGCTACATACGTACAAGGGGGATGCAAGCCTGAAAAACTGGCTGTTCCGGATTGCATCCAATCGTACCATCGACCACATCCGCAAGCGCAATCGGCGACCGGAAACCAGTCTCGAACTGGATCTTCCGTCATCCGCAGATCCGTTTCGCTTCACGCAGGAAAGCCACATGAGAAGCGAACTGTCACGGGCACTTCTGACGCTCTCCCGGGAACATCGTGAGGTGGTGGTGATGAAAGAAATCGATGGTTTCACCTTCCGGGAAATCGGTGAGATTCTCGACATACCGGAAAACACCGCCAAGACCCGGCTGTATGCCGCATTACGCAAACTGAAAGACCATCTTCAACCAACCGGACCGTCGGAACAATCCGAGGTTGACCGGTCAGAGGAGGAATCGTCATGAACTGTCTGACACCCGAACAACTAATCGCACTGCTATATGGCGAAGGAAACCAGGAGACCATACGCGCCGGTCGTGCCCACCTGCAACAATGCGACACATGTGCCCGTGCATACTGGGAACTTCATGACACACGCCAGTGGGTTCGCCAACAGGATCGACTGGAGACGCAACCACAGGCACTGGTCTTACCGCAGCCCCGGACCTGGTTCTCCCGAACGGCCACCATTGCAGCCGGATTCGTCCTGGTCATGGCATTGGGGTGGTCAGGATTCCGGACCCGGCAGCTGGAAGAACGACTGGTCAGCATGCAACAGGAAAATCATCAGGTAGAACAGTGGATTCAGCGGACGGAGAACCGGCTGGACGAGTCCAATCGGAACCAGTATATGCTGATGTTGGGATTGAAGGATTACATGGACCAGAACTTCATGCAAAGGAGAGCATCTTATGAAACGTATCAGTAAATTCCTGGCCCTTCTTCTGGTATTTTCCCCCGGTATGTTGCAGGCCGCCCCGAATCTGCCAGAGGTGCAGGCAAAAGTGGAAACGCAGCTGCGGTCCGAATTCAACCTGATCGACGGCCCCGCAACGGAGTTCGCATCCTTCCACATTCCGGATGTGGGCTACTTCATTGTTCTATCAACGGATTTTGGAATGGCCGCGACGAATCAAACACCGTTCGGCCGTCAATCCACCACTTCCCGAGTGCCTGCACCCGACCATATCGCATCCGTACTGGGACAGACCATTCTGTCCTGCAAGTCTGAGTTTGCGGACGCCGCTGCGGGTGAAGTTCTTGCCCTTGTCGTTGTTCATCGACCACTGTTCCGTTCACCGGCCCGGGATGCGCAAGAACCAAGTGTCTACCGGAGCTGGATTCAGATTTCAAACCTGACTGCCGGTAAGGGAGAACCCGACTTTTTATCCCAATAACTGGAAGCCACTCATGGCAAACGCAAACACCGCTGCCAGTACGGTCACCATGACAATGACCACCGTGATGTAGAAGAAACTCCGCTGTAGCCAGATCAGCCATCGCTCCATACGGG
>DAINNF010000028.1:2120-23486 GCA_036736005.1 Acidobacteriota bacterium | reverse complement strand
AAGGCCGCCATTATTTAATAAACGATGAAAAAGCATCTTCAGGTGCTCACACGAAAAGGGACCAAAATCGGGGAGGCGCGATGAAACGGGCACTGATTACGGGAATCCGAGGGCAGGATGGGGCTTACCTCGCCCGGCTGTTGCTGCAGAAGGGTTATCAGGTTGTGGGAGCGGATCGTCGTAGCGGTGAAAGCAGTAACTGGCGGATGCGGGAACTGGGCATCGCGGATGATGTAAAAACGGAACATATGGATCTGCTGGAGCTGACCAACATTCTTCGTATCCTGGATAAGGTCCAACCGGACGAAGTTTACAATCTGGCGGCCCAGAGTTTTGTGGCAACGTCATTTGAACAGCCCATGCTGACCGGGGACATCAATGCCCTGGGCGTACTGCGTCTGCTGGAAGCGATTCGGCAGGTGAATCCCGAAGCCCGTTTCTACCAGGCCTCCACCAGCGAGATGTTCGGTCTTGCACGGGAGACACCGCAAAATGAGTCCACTCCTTTTCATCCACGAAGCCCCTATGGTGTCGCCAAGCTGTATGCGCATTGGATTACCGTGAACTATCGGGAAGCGTATGACATGTTCACGTGCTCGGGTATTCTCTTCAACCACGAGTCACCGCTCAGGGGCATGGAGTTTGTAACCCGGAAGATCACCCATGCTGTTGCACGGATACAGCAGGGTCAACAGGATGAAGTGGTGTTGGGCAACCTGAACGCCCGGCGCGACTGGGGATATGCCGATGAATACGTGGATGGCATGTGGCGGATGCTTCAACAGGACAGACCGGATGATTATGTTCTGGCGACCGGGGAGACCCATTCGGTGCGCGAGTTTGTGGAAGCGGCTTTTGATACCGTAGACATGCGATTGCACTGGGAAGGTTCGGGAGTAGAGGAAGTCGGCCGGTGTGCAACAACCGGCAACGTACGGGTACGAATATCAAAGGACTTTTACCGGCCGGCGGATGTGGAACTGTTGAAAGGGGATCCTGCCAAAGCGGAGCGCGATCTGGGGTGGAAGCCGGATACACATTTCGCAGATCTGGTCCGAATGATGGTGGAGGCGGACCTGAAACGCCTGTCGGAAGCGTAGGGACGACTAACCGCCCAACACGTCCCCGGGGCGGGCTTTCCGGCCGCGGCGAGCGGCGATCATTACCGCTGAGAAAATCAGTATCATACCGGTCAACTGCATGCCGCCGATCCCTTCCCGGAAGAACAGCCACGCCAGGATGGCGGCCCCGATGGGTTCGCACAGCAGTGTGATGGCCACCATACTGGTTTTCAGATGTTTCAACGCCCAGTTGAAGGCGGTGTGTCCCAGGAGCTGGGAGATCAGGGCAAGAGCTACCAGGTTTCCATAGGAAAGCGGCTCGAAACCGGTCATCGGAAAACCGCCCGCTCCCGCAATGATCAGCAGCACCACAGCAGCCAGCGGGTAGACCATCAGGATGTGGCGGAAGATATCCACCTTCTCCCGGATGATACTGCCGGTAATCAGATATCCGCTGCCCATGACCGCCCCGGCGAGTGCCAGCAGGTCGCCCATCAGTGCCCGTTGATTCGTGATGGTGAAACCGCTCAAACCTCCGTCTCCGGCGGCCAGAATCACCGACCCGGCCACGGAGAGCAGAATGCCGATGAGCAGTTCTTTCTGCTGTTTTTCTTTCAGGATCAGCCAGGCGAATATGCCAACAAAAATCGGGTTGGTGGTGACCAGTGCCACCGAACTGGCAATGGACGTCATTTTCAGCGACGAGATCCAGGTGACAAAATGCAGTGCCAGAAAGACGGCGCCAAGGGCTGCCGCCATCCATTCTTTGCGACCCACGTCTTTGAGAGAGGTACGGCGGATCACGGCGATGGCAATCAGCACCAGCGAAGCCAGTGTCATGCGCCAGGCCGCGATACTGATGGCGGGTACATCATGACAGAACCGGATAAAGATGGCGGCAAAGGACACCGACAGGATGCCCACGCCCAGAATACCAATGTGTTTCAATCCGGATGGCGGCTGTTCCATGTTGTCCTCGACACGATGATCAGCGGTCCTTTGAAACCGGTTCAATGTGAACCATGTGGGCAGGCAGTTCCCGTCCGAACGCAAATGAAGCGGCGCTGTTTATCGATTTCTGAACGGCATCGTCGTCCTGCTGCTGGAGGACAATAGACAGTGTATCCATGTTCAGTTGAAGAAATTTCCCGTTATCCCGATGAACCAGCAGGATCAGCGTCTTGAAAAAGTCGGAAATGGTGGCATTCAGCAATTGCCGGTAGAAATCGGGTCGATGGGGTTCGAACATCCGTGTATGAATGATACGCCCGGACGGAAGACGAACCGGTTTCTTGCCCACCGCCTGGGTACCCACTTTCTCCTGCCAGTTATGAATGCCCGGATACCGTTTGGCAAAGTCATGAATGTGGTGCTTGTGGCGTTCCATTTCCACGTGGTCTTTTACCGCCAGTGCACGCAGCATGGCGGCTTCCCGTGTCTGGAGAAAATCCGGATCGGCGATATGTTCCCGGGTCCGATAATCCTTGGCACTGGCACTGAGTGCTGCAAGCCAGAGTCCGGTAAACCGGATCACCTGTGTATCGCGGGGTGCCAGGTCGATCAGTTCTTCATTGTAATTTTTCTGGAAGAAACGGCAGCAGTCCCGCCATTCGGTGACCAGTACCGGTTCGAACGGTGAAGCGAGTAATTTCTCCAGGCGCTTGAGCCGGTTCAATTGTTGTTGCATGCCCGGAGAGGGAAGTTTCTGTCCCGGTTTCATCAGTTCGCTCAGGTTCAGGTTGGGAGGAAATGACGCCCGGATTTCTTTCTGTTGTGTCTGAATCCGTTCCCTGTCCAGTGACATGCCATGGGCACGCAAGTCGGCCATGATCTGCTGAATTCCGAATTCCAGCCGTGCCACATGATGAAGTCCCTTTTCAGAGAGAATGCTGTTGAGCTTCTCAAACAGTGGCAACAGTACCGCGACGTCTTTTGCGGCATAGCCCAGCTGACTTTCGGTCAGAACGCCGCCCCAGTCGGATGCCTGTTCTTCCTTGTCCAGCTCGATGTCCAGATACCGTTTCGTTACATCCTTCAGTGAATTGCGTACCGAGAGTCCGGCAGAGAGCACCCGCGACGCCAGGTAGGTACAGAAGGTGTTTTCGAACCGCACCTGGTAGTGGTGCATCAGGTGAGACATATCGAACAGTGCATAGTGGAGGATTTTGGTTTTTTCTGGATCCGCGCATACCTGTTTGATGAATGCGGGGAAGCCGGTCTGAAACAGGTCGAATACGTAGCATTCCGATGGGGTACCCACCTGGATCAGGCGCACCTGCCCCAGTTCGTTCATGGAACGGTGGTCGAATGTCTCAATATCCACCGCCAGAATGTCGGATGCCCTGATTTCATTTTCTGCCTGTTCCAACTGGAACGCGTTTTCTACCAGAATCATGACATGGAAAAGACCGGGGCAGCAGCGCCCCGGCCCTTGAATCCTCCAATTGGCTGTCCGGTCAGCCTTTCAGCAATTCCTGAGCCCGTTCATTGGACGCTTTACGAACCTGATTGTGAAGTGAGTTTCCATGGGAATCCATGGTCACCACAACCGGGAAGTCTTTCACTTCAATGACCCAGAAGGCCTCCGGAGAACCGAATTCCTCCAGTTTGTGAACTTCCTTTACCCGGACGACCCGCTGGGCCAGCAGTGTGCCGAGGCCGCCCACGGCATGGAAATAGACTGCTCCGGTCTTTTTCAGGCCCGCCAGGGTTTTCTCTCCCATACCGCCTTTTCCGATGACGCCCCGAACCGTGTATTCTTCGATCACGTCGGCCTGGTAAGGTTCTTCACGTGAAGAGGTTGTGGGCCCGGCTGCGACGAATGTCCATTCCCCTGCTTCGTTCTGTTTCACGACAGGTCCGCAATGGTAGATCACGCTGTTTTCCAGCAGCGGCCGGAGGAACTCCGGTTTTTCTTCCACCATCAGCTTGTGAGCCATGTCGCGTGCGGTGACCATGACGCCGCTCAACAGCACCTCGTCTCCGATTTTCAGTTTGCGGATGTCCGCTTCGGATACCGGCAGTTGGATTTTAGTTGTCATACTGCACCTCACCCTGCGGATTGATGGTCATGGTTTTGCGCCGGTATGCCCAGCACATGTAGGACACCGAAACATAGAATGTGGCCGGGTGTCGATGCTGGGCGGCGGCAAACACATCCAATACGGTTGTTCCACCGCCGAACCCCATGGGACCGATACCCAGTCCGTTCAACTCCGTTTCAAGCCGTTCTTCCAGTTCATTCAGTTTCGGATCGGCATTTTCAGATCCGATCTTTCTGAAGAAGCATTTCTTGGACAGCAGGTAGGACGCTCCGCGGTCACCGCCGATACCAATGCCGATGGTGCCGGGTGCGCATCCGAAGCCCTGGGCTTTGTTCACGGCGTCGATCACGACTTTGCGAACCCCTTCCAGGTCCCGGCCGGCACCCAGGTCCGCTGCCGGCAACTTGTACTGTGCACCTACGTTTTCGCTGCCACCGCCCTTGAGCATCAGTTTGAACTCAATGTCCGGTCGGTCCCATTGATGATAGGTTACGAACGGCGCGTTGATCCCGATGTTGTTGCCCGAGTTTTTTCCGGTAACCGGATGGACCGCGTTGGGCCGCAGGTAGTGTTTCTTCGTGGCCTCATCCGCTGCCGCTTCAATTGCCTGGTGAATTTCCGCTTCCCGCATGCCGACCGGATAGTTCACATAGAACACCACATGGCCGGTGTCCTGACAGATCGGCGTGGAATTCTCCCGGGCCAGTTTGACGTTCTCCAGGATTACACCGAAGACGCTCTTCTCAGTCGACCCGTCTGCCGCATCCGTGTGGGCCCGGCGTATCCGGTCTTCCACATCGGGTGGCAGGTCAGTCGATGCCCGTCGAATCTGTTCGACGAGATGGGATTTCAGTTCCATCCACTAATCCCCCTTTGGTCATGATGATGGTTCATTATACCGGATTTGCCTCACATCGAACAGGGTGGGGGCCGGCCTTCAGTGGCGGTATAAAGACGCATGAAAAAACGCCCCGCAGCACGGGGCGTTCTGTTGAAACCGACCGGATGCTCAACTTCGGAAATGGATCGATTCCCGGTTGAACAGCCAGATGGAAACTCCGATGATCAGTGCCGCGGTCCCCGTCGTCGTGAAAATGGTGGTCAGGAAATGACCCAGCTGGAACTTGAACGTCAGCAGTTCCTGCATGGCGAACGACGTATTAAGGACCGGGATCCAGAAGTAATACTCCGGCACTTTCATCGGTGCCGTCATGGAAATAATCCCGATCAGGATGAATACCATCAGCAACGGGGTGAAAATGGTCTGCCCTTCTTTCATGCTCTTGGCATAGGATCCGATGGCAATGATCAGCGATGCCGCGATCAGTGCGATCGGCAGGATCAGCAGAATGAGCAACAGGAAGGTGTGAGGCATGATGGCAAAGGCGAAGCCGCCTCCTCCGCTTCCTGCGGCCGTTTCGGCTGCTTTTTCGGCCAGCTTCGGATTGAACATGGAGGCCTGCATCCCGGCTGCCACGACGAATCCGACGATATTGAGTAAACCGTATATGATTTCAATTCCCACCACATACAGGAGTTTGCCCAGCACAATCTGGGACCGGGAGGCCTGGCTGACCAGAAGGGTCGCGATGGTGCCCTTTTCTTTTTCACCGGTGGAAACTTCCAGGCCAAATCCCATCGCACCGGAAAACAGCATGATAATGATCATGTAGGGCAGCAGGCGACCCAGGAACATGCCGCTCACTTTCTCTTTGCTGGCGACATCCTTCCGTTCCACTTCAAAGGGTGTCAGGACCGTATCGGGAAGGCCCGCGTCCGTTATCACTTTCTTGACCAGGGACTCCCGGTAATCTTTTGCGGCTGACAGGATTCTGGAGGCCGCTTCGCGGGATTTCCGTTCACTGGACATATACCGGATTTCCAGTTTGTCATCCATCACGACCACGGCCTTCAGTCTATCCTTGTCCAGCAGTTTCATGGGATCGCCATCCACGGTTCTCAATACCACAATATTGTCTTCTTCCGGTATGAACGATTCCATTTCGGTTGGAACCGACTGCGCAAAATAAACATTATACTGACTGGTTTTCAGTTCCTCCCGGTTGCGGGACGTGAACATGCCGATCATGCTGAACATAACGGGATAGAGGATCAGCGGCGTGACAATGGTCATAATCAGCGTTCTGCGGTCCCGGACAAAGACCAGAAACTCCTTCTTCAGTATGGTCATGATGTTGTTCATGCTTCCTCCCGTTCCGGAACCAGCTTGAAGAACACGTCTTCCAGTTCATCTGCCTGATATCTGGTCAGCAGATCAGTCAATGTTCCTTCCGCCACAATTTCGCCGCGGTCAATGATCGCAAAGCGGTCACAGAGTTTTTCCACCACCGAAAGAATGTGCGTTGAGATAATCACGGTTTTGCCTTCGTTACGCATCTCTTTCAGAAAGTCGGTCACGGTCTTTGCCGTCAGTACGTCAAGTCCATTGGTGGGTTCGTCAAAAATGATGACGGACGGATCATGGATCAGTGCCCGGGCGATGGAGAGTTTCTGTTTCATACCCGTCGAGAACTCAGAAGCGGGACGCTTCCGGTCTTTCTGGAGGTCCAGCCGGTTAAACAGCTTGTCCATCCGTTCCCGGATGACCGGTTCCGGCACACCTGCCAGTTGACCGAAGAACCGGCAGGTATCCTCCGGGTTCAGCCGGTCATACAGTCCGGTTTCGGTGGAGAGGAAGCCGATGGTCTGGCGTACCTTCGCCGGTTCCTTCCGTATGTCGTAACCGCCCACGTTCGCGGTGCCGTCAGTCGGGACCAGCATGGTGGATAATACCCGTAATGTGGTAGTCTTGCCGGCCCCGTTGGGACCCAGCAGGCCAAAAATCTCCCCGGGATTCGCATGGAATGAAATGCCTTTCAGTGCTTCCACGCGTTTGGACCGGGATTGAAACACTTTCTTGAGCTTCTCCGCCTGAATCAACCCATCCTCCTTTATTCGTGCCTTGCGATGGTTTGTAACGGACCGAACCGGAAAGATGATCTGGTCAGGTCCACTGACGTACCATTTGCCATACGCAGGCAGTATCTGGTTTGTTGTCCGGTCCCCGAATTGTACGTCGTTGCGGGTGAACCTTCAAGGACTACGCCGGCCGAATGGAAAACATTCACCTGTTGCGCTATAATCAGGTGCAATTGGAGGAACAATGAAGAAGTTTATCGCATTGATTATTGTTGTTTTTGTAATTGCCGGCGGGTTGTTTCTGAGCTACAGCTATCTGACGATCCGTAAGGGATCGGATTTCTACTTTATGAAAAAGGATCCCGGCACTTTTGAAGAGGTTTATGTCGACGTATCTCATTGGGGCCCAAAGGATTACGTATTAAATCCGAAGATCAGTGCTTTCCTGGCGATGCAGGGTGTGAAAAATACAGGGAAGAAATTCTCCGATAAAGTGGAAGAGGGCTGGGAAAAGACCAAGGACGCCGTGTCCGAAGGAGCCGAGAAAACCAAAGAAGCGGTGGAAGACGGCGTTGAAAAGGCAAAAGAGAAGCTGGACGGTGAATAAGTCCGAATAGCTGATTGAGTAAGGAGGGCCGATGGCCAGACTGGATATCCGGGTGTTCGGTGACCCCGTGCTGGAAAAGAAGGGGAAACAGGTTGAGCAGATCGATGAACGGATACGGACGCTGGTTGCGGACATGTATGAAACCATGAAGGCCGCACCGGGTATCGGTCTGGCCGCACCCCAGGTGGGTGAATCTCTTCAGTTGTGCCTGGTGGATCTCTCTGCCGGCGAAGATCCGGATCAATTGCTGGTCATGATCAACCCGGAAATTGTGGAAAGAGACGGGGAGCAGCGTGAAGAAGAGGGATGTCTCAGTTTTCCCGGGGTTTTTGGTTTTGTGGAGCGACCGGAACGGGTCACGGTCCGATTCCAGAACCTGGAAGGTGAGACAATGGAAATTGAAGCTGATGGGCTGCTGGCCCGCGCGTTCTGTCATGAGATTGACCATTTGAACGGTGAACTGTTCATCCATAAGATGTCTCCGTTGAAACGGAAGATGGCATTGAAAGCCATCCGTAAACTGGAGAAAGACGGGCAGTGGGGCAGCTATCGGCCGGAAGGCACAGAACCATCCATGGGATAGCACGCCGTGGGAGCTTATGTGAAGGATCAACCGACAGTTTTCATGGGAACGCCGGAAGTGGCCGTGCCGTTTCTGGAACAACTGCACCGGATGACGGATGTCAGACTGGTGGTGACGCAACCGGATCGTCCCCGTGGACGCAAGCAGATTCTGATGCCCACCCCGGTCAAGCAACGGGCCGGTGAACTGGGCATTCCGGTGGTTCAACCGGAGAAGATCCGAAGCAACGAATCCCTCAAATCAAAACTGAGGGGGATCGGGCCCGCCCTCATCCTGGTGGTTGCATACGGGCGGATCCTTCCGGTGGACATCCTGGATATCCCGCAATACGGATGTGTAAATGTCCATTTTTCACTGTTGCCGCGTTATCGGGGTGCGGCACCGGTAAACCGGGCACTGGAAAACGGAGAAGCAACATCGGGCGTGACGTTGATCAAGATGGATCCCGGTATGGACACGGGTCCCATCATTGCGAGCCGGGAGACAGCAGTCGGGCCGGATGAAACAGCACCTGAGCTGTTTGATCGGCTGACGGCCCTCGGCGTGAATCTGTTTTCCGAAACACTGGAAAACTATCTCAACGGACGGATCGATCCCGAACCCCAGAATCATGAACGAGCTTCGTCTGCGCCCATGATGGAAAAGTCGGAAGGTTGGCTGAACTTCGAATTGCCGGCACGCACACTCCACAACCGGATAAGAGCTTTTCAACCCTGGCCGGGAACCCGGGCCTGCGTTGGAAATTCCCTTTTCAAGTTTGTGCAGACTGCGGTTGAAGAGGGTATAGGGAGCGGTGTTTCGGGAACGGTGGAGCGGAACGGGAAACAACTCTCGGTTGTTTGCGGAAAAAACAGCCGTCTCGTGCTTTTGAAACTCCAGCCGGAGAACCGAAAACCCATGGATTCGGCAGCACTGCTCAATGGTGGATACCTGAAGGAGGGAGACCGGTTTGACTGATCGAAAGGCGGTTATTCTGTGTGGAGAGCTGTCCGGTGAACAGTATGCCGCGGGTCTTGTGCCCCACCTGAGGGAAGCCGGTTTCTCGGTTTCCGGGATGGGCGGTGAACAATGCCGGAAAGCCGGAATGACCGTGGTGCAGGATTACCGCAACCTGTCGGTTGTGGGTATTTCCGAGGTGGTGGAGAAACTGGGAGAGTTGAAAGCGGCATCCCGGCTCCTGATTGACCATATTCGGGAGACAAGGCCGGATGTCCTGATCTGTATAGACTTTCCGGATTTCAACATCCGAATCGCCCGCAAAGTAGGGAAATATGTGAAAAAGAGGGTGTACTTTGTTCCGCCCCAGGTATGGGCGTGGCGCCGGTATCGGGGAAGGGGCATCAGTCGTCTGTTCGACAGGGTTTTCGTGTTGTTTCCGTTTGAAACGGCCCTGTTCGAGAATGCCGAATTTCATGGACATCCACTTGCGGAAACGGTAAAACCGGAGATGCCGGTGACGGCGTTTCTGGAGCAACACGATCTGAGCGGGGACAGCCGGAAGATTCTGCTGCTGCCGGGTAGCCGACACCGGGAAATTGCCGGAATTTCACCCATCATGGCGCAGGCAGCGATCCGGATGTCCCGTCGGGATCCTTCACTGGAATGGATGCTGCTTCCCAGTCCTTCCATGGAACTGGACGATGTCATGACGTTGAGTGCCCTGTTCCCTGCGGGCGTAAAACTGATCGGTCCTGAAGAGAAGTATGTTGCTATGGAAGCTGCAACCGTCGCCATGGGGGTTTCCGGTACCGTCACGCTGGAATGTGGTCTGAACCGGTTACCCATGGCCGTACTGTATCAGTTGAATCCGCTGTCCTATGCGCTGGGTATGCTGGCCGTGGTATCCCGGTTTATCTCGATCCCCAATGTGGTGCTCGATGAGTCTGTTATGCCCGAAATGGTCAACCGGGACTGTACGCCTGAAGCGATCGAAGAGACGTTGTTCAGCCTGCTGGATCATCCGGGTGAACTGGAGCGCCGGCAACGCAGGCTGGGGGAATTGAAGGATCGGTTATACCGGGAAGGAACATTCCATCGGGTGGCCGGACGGATTGAGGAGATGCTATGCGACTGACAAGACGGGTGCTGCACTATTTCAGGCCTTATCGGGTGCAGTTGACCACATCTTTCATCATTCTTGCCTTTGTCGCGGTACTCTGGCAGCTGGTCATCTTCTCCAGTAAGCTGATATTTGACGAAGCGCTGCAGCATCCGGCTGCGCAGACCCAGGTAGAACAGGTGCAGCGTACGGACCAGGTTACACCGGAAAAGACCGGTCGGGTGAAGAAGGACAAGCTGGCCTTCATTACCCGTTTCAAGGACCGTGTGAAAAACTGGTTCAGAGAAAAGGGCTGGCTGCAGGCACTGGACGTAGACCGAACATTGAGAAGCGGTGCCGATCTTACCGTGATTGTGGTGATCATGTTGACCGTATTTCTGCTCAAAGGTCTGTTCACTTATCTCGGTTTTTACCTGCTGGGTGTGGTGGGTTTCAAAGTGGTGCGGGATCTGCGTGACGATCTGTACCGGAAGATGACCTGGCAGTCCGTGGAGTTTTTTGACCGGTATCATTCCGGCACGCTGATTTCCAGGATCACCAATGATGTGTTTCTGATTCAAAATGCGGTGACCACCAAAATCGGCGACGTGGTCAAGGAGAGTCTGATCCTGGTAATTCTGATCTGTGGTGTGTTTTACATCAGTCCGGGCCTCTCCGGTCTGCTGATCATCATTATTCCGCTGAACATCATTCCCTTCGTGCTGATCAGCCGGGCGATTCGCGGGGCCACCCATTCCGCCCAAAGCCGGATGGGTGAACTGACCAATATTCTGAAAGAGACCATTACCGGCAACCGGATTGTCAAAGCATTCTCCATGGAAGAGTTCGAGATCGGCAAGTTTATCCGCAAGAATTTCCAGTTCTTCAAAGCCAATGTACGGATGGTGATGGCCACAGCCGCGTCTTCCCCGGTCATGGAGTTTATCGGTGCCATCGTGTTCTGTGTGGTGATCTTCTATGGAAGCGTTCAGATTCAAAAAGGGGTGATGACCACCGGGACGTTTGTCGTTTACATGGGAAACATCATCTTCCTGTATTCCCCGATCCGCCGGCTCGTCAAGGCCAATAATGAAGTGCAGCAGGCATTGACGGCATTTCATCGGATTTTTGATTTGATGGACGAGGCCAACAGCATCCAGTCTCCCCTGGAACCGGCCATTTTTCCCGAGCAGATCGATTCCGTTCGATTTGAAGAGGTGTCTTTTGAATATGAGACAGACCGGCCTGTATTGGATGGAATTGATCTAACGGTGAAAAGCGGGACCATCGCGGCTTTTGTGGGATCTTCCGGCGCGGGGAAAACCACACTGGTGAATCTGGTTCCCCGTTTCTTTGACGTGACAGGTGGGAGAATCACCATCAACGGAACAGACCTCAGGGAATTCGACGTTCAGCAACTACGCCAGCACATCGGCATGGTGACGCAGGAAACGGTCCTGTTTGACGACAGTGTCATGAATAACATTGCCTACGGTCGATCAGACATTCCGTTGAAGCAGGTGGAAGAGGCCGCTCGCATGGCATTTGCCCATGACTTTGTCGAAGCCATGCCCAATGGATATGAAACCGGAATCGGAGAGAGCGGTGTGCTGTTGTCCGGGGGTCAACGACAGCGACTGGCCATTGCCCGTGCACTGCTGAAAAACCCGCCCATTCTCATTCTGGATGAAGCGACTTCGGCACTGGATACGGAATCCGAAATCCTGGTGCAGAAGGCGCTGAACAATCTGATGCAGAATCGTACGACCTTTGTGATTGCCCACCGGCTGTCCACGATCCGGTCTGCAGACGTGATCTATGTAATGGAGGACGGTCGGATTGTGGAATCCGGATCTCATGATCAACTGATGGCCATGAACGGCAGTTACACAAGACTGTACAACATGCAGTTTGGAGCGGACCCGGCTCATGAGTGAACGAGTTGTTTCATTTCTGGCCGCAAACTGGATACGGATTATCTGGCATACCCGTCGGGACGTGCGCTTTGTCAATGACGGTCCGATCCGGGAACTGGTGGAAGATCAACGTCCTTTCCTGATGGCCATGTGGCACAACCGGTTCCTGATGGGGTCATTCGGAACTGTCTGCGATCCTTCCCGTGTGCTGTCCATTGCTTCCCAGTCGCGGGACGGGGAACATGTGGTTGAGACGTTGAAACGGCTGGGGCATCCCGATGCGATACGGGGGTCTTCCACGAGGGGCGGTCGTGAAGCGGTCCGGAACGCTGTGAAATCGCTGAAGGATGGAATGGTGGTCGGCATCACACCCGATGGCCCCCGTGGACCGGTGTACGAAGCAAAGAACGGGGTCATTATGATCGCACGGATGGCGGGGGTGCCCATCGTGCCGTTCAGTTATAATTGTTCCCGCAAGAAGGTGTTCCATTCGTGGGACCGGTTTATCATGCCGTATCCCTGTTCCCGGTTTGTGTTTGTCTACGGCGATCCCATACATGTGGACCGCTTCGATGACCCGGAACAGAAACGATCACAACTGGAAGAGGTGATGAAACGAATCACGCGCCAGGCAGATGAATGGGAGTTCTAAGATTATGAGAAGCATGACGGGGTTTGCCGAAGAACAGGTAAACGGGGACGGTTTCCGGATCACACTCCGCATCCGTTCGGTCAACGGCCGGAATCTGGATGCACAGTTCCGGTTGTCGGACACGTTTGTGTCATTGGAACCGGATCTGCTGACACTGCTGAAGCAAACGGTGAACAGGGGCCGGATTACGGTGTGGGTGGATATCCGGATTGAGGATTCGGAAAAGGCCGGTATCCGGCTGAATACCCAGATGCTCAAACCCATGGCCCGTGAATTCGAACGACTGCAGAGTGAATTCCCGGCGCTTCAGTTTTCGATTCCGCTGACGGTGTTTTACACCCGGGAAAGTAACCTGCTTACTCAGGAGCCGGATTCCGCATTCATGGAACAAATCGGAGAAGCGGTTCGTGCCGGTTTCCGGACCCTGCTGCGATCATTCAACGATACCCGCAGTCGGGAGGCGGATTATCTGAGGAAGGATTTTGAGAGCCGGTTGGAACGTATCCGTGTCATGGTAGACCAGGTGGAAGCGGAACGGGATGGGTTTTTCGACAGGCAGTTGACGGTGTGCAGGGAGCGTCTCGAGAAGCTGCTGGATTCTGATTCTCTTGAGGAAGCCCGGCTGGTACAGGAAGCAGGCATGCTCACCGACCGGATGGATATTTCGGAAGAGTTGACGCGCCTGCGTGCCCACCTGTCGGCGTTTCATAATGAGATGGAAAGTGGTCAGGGTGGAGGCAAGAAACTGGACTTTATTCTTCAGGAGATGAATCGTGAGGTGAACACCATCGGATCGAAAGGCAGGGACGAAGTGATTTCCCGCCACGTGGTGGATATGAAGACCGAGCTTGAAAAAATCCGGGAGCAGGTTCAGAATATTGAATAATCCGTTTCCGGCTGGAGACGGATTTCTGTGTCAATTGGTTGCCGGTTGAGAGGTCGATATGTATATCGCGATTGGTCATGACAATTTCATCAATGCCGCCCGCGTCATTGCGGTTCTGAAACCCGGTTCTTCTCCCATGCGGCGGTTGAAGGAACAGGCAAAGGAACGGGGTCTGCTGGTGGATGCAACGGGCGGAAAGCCCACCCGGTCATTTATCCTCATGGCAAACGGCACGTTGATCCAGTCGGTGAATACGCCTGCGACACTGTTGAACCGTCTGGAACGGGATCCGGGGGTGACGGATGCGGATTGATCGCAACGGTGGTCTCTTCATTATTTCCGCCCCTTCGGGTACGGGAAAAGGAACCGTGATTGATGCGGTTATGGGACGGATTGATCATCTTTCGTATTCCGTTTCCTATACCACGCGGGAGCCCCGCAGTGGAGAGCAACACGGCCGGCACTACTATTTTGTGGATGAGGCGGAATTCGAAAAGATGATCCGGAAGGGTGCTTTCCTGGAACATGCCCGCGTTTTTGACCGGTACTGGTATGGAACGTCCCGGGAGCAGGTATGCAGCTTGATGGAACAGGGACATGATGTCATTATGGACATTGACGTACAGGGGGCGCTTCAGCTGATTGAAAAAAACGAGTTGCCGCATACCGCCATCTTTCTGGTTCCGCCCTCGTTGGGAGAATTAAGGAAACGGCTGGTAGAGCGGAATCGGGATACCGAGTCCGAAGTGGTCCAGCGACTGAAAACGGCCAGGGAGGAAATGCAGGTTGCGGACCGCTTTGATTACCTGGTGATAAATGACAAACTTGACGCCGCGATTGATGCGGTGGAACAGATTATCCGGAGCGAACGGTTCCGGGTAGACCGGGTCCGGGACATGGACCTGTTACGGAAGACTATTCTAACGGAGGATTGAATGACTGATTCCAGACAAACGGCAAACCCCTATCAATTCATTCTGATAGCCGGGGCCAGAACCAATCAGCTGCTGAAAGGCGCCGAGCCCCGCGTGAAAAAGAAAAAGAAACGGAAAGCGACATTTGTCGCACTGGACGAAGTCCGGGAAGCAAAGTTGAATGTCACGTTTCTGGAACCGGAACCGGAGGAAACGGATATTCCCGGTCTGGACGTCTAGGGAGGTGTGACCCTGAGTCGCCGGATTGAAGACCGGATTGTCATCGGCATCAGTGGCGGTATTGCCGCCTACAAGACGCCGGAGCTGATCCGGGAACTGCAGCGCCGCGGCTATCTACATTTCGACACCATACTGACGGCTGCGGCGGAACAATTTGTCACCCCGGTCACGCTGGAAGCGCTGACCGGACGGATTCCCTATCGGGATACGTTTGAATCGGGTCGTGCTTTGTCCCATGTGGATCTGGTCCAGCATTGCGGTATCCTGGCAGTCGTTCCGGCCACCGCAAACGTCCTGGCGAAATTCGCCGCAGGCATTGCGGATGATTTTCTGACCACGGCCTACCTGGCGGCCTCCTGTCCCGTGCTGGTTGCGCCATCCATGAACACCCGGATGTTTGAGCATCCCGCCACCTTGCGCAATATGGCACAGGTGGCCGAAGACGGTGCGCGGGTGATGGAACCGGATGCCGGGTACCTGGCTTGCGGAACGTATGGACGGGGACGTCTGGCGGACATCGCTACCATTGCGGACATCATCGAGCATCATTTGCACAGCAGTCGAAAACCGGCCCTGTCCGGGTTGAAGATATTGATTGCCAGCGGCGGTACGGCTGAACCGATTGATCCGGTGCGTACCATTACCAACCGTTCTTCCGGACGCATGGGAGCGGAACTGGCAACGGCATTCGGACTCAGCGGGGCGGACGTGACCGTCGTTTCCGGTACCGGAACGGCCCGTTATCCGGCATATGCAAAGCAGGTTCCGGTGGAGACGGCCGGGGAAATGGCCGACGCGGTACTGGAGCGCGCTGCGGATGCCGATGTGGTGGTGATGGCGGCGGCAGTGGCGGATTATACACCTCGTGAATCACGGGAACAGAAAATGAAAAAGGATACCCGTGACCTCGACCTGAAATTGACACCGACTGTGGATATCCTGAAAACACTGGGTGACCGGCATTCCGGCAGGAAGCTGCTGGTGGGATTTGCAGCGGAGACAGAATCGGTTGAGAAGGCCGCGATCGGTAAGCTGAAAGACAAGCAAGCCGACCTGATTGTCGGGAACCGCGTGGGTGACCCGACTTCCGGTTTCGGCACGGAAAGCAGCGAGGCATGGCTGGTTTACCGGGATGGCCGCGTGGATACCGTCGGTGACATCCGGAAGGAAGCGTTGGCGTTCCGAATCGTGCGCGCTGTTCAGGAATTGCGGGTCGGCTCAGATGGATGAAATCAGAGAGTATATTCGATTTCTTTCGGAGCTGGGCATCGCCGAGGTTCCCGCTGAATCGGTTTCCCGGGAATCTGAAACAACGGAAGCGGAATCCGCCTCACAGACAGATGTGTCCGACGGATCTTCCGGAATCGGGGATCGGCTGGCCACGATGGAGCAACAGGTTACCAGCTGTTCCCGCTGTCCCCTGAGCCAGGGTCGTACCCGTGCGGTATTCGGAGAAGGGGATATGGAGACGGACCTCATGTTCATCGGGGAAGGACCCGGATACGATGAGGATCAACAGGGACGTCCCTTCGTTGGCAAGGCGGGTCAACTGCTGGAGAAGATCATCAATGCAATCGGTCTGGCCCGTGAAGATGTTTACATTACCAACATCGTAAAGTGTCGGCCGCCCCGCAACCGGGATCCCCTTCCGGAAGAAGTGTCCGCCTGCTGGCCCTACATTTCCGAACAGATCCGTCTGATCAATCCGAAGGTGATCGTGACGTTGGGCAGACATGCCAGCCAGACCATTCTCAAGACCGGGGATCCGATTTCACGACTTCGGGGCCGTTTTTCGAAGGCGAACGGCATTCCGGTGATGCCCACGTACCATCCGGCTTATCTGTTGCGGAATCCCGCCGGCAAACGGGACGTCTGGGAAGATGTTCAAAAGGTCCGGGATTTCCTCAAGGAACATGGAACCATCTATGAAAGGACTCGGTTTGGAGCAGATACGGGTTCCGATCGCTGAGCGTTATGATCAGTTTACGGTGAAAGGGTCCAAATTTATCGGCACCCTGTTGCCCGTAGCCGGTGAGGATGACGCCAGGGAAAAGCTGGATCAGGTCCGCCGCAAATACCATGATGCCACCCACAACTGCTATGCATGGCGGATTCATCCGGACCTGGAAAAGGCCTCGGATGACGGTGAACCGTCCGGATCTGCCGGCCGTCCTATTCTCCAGACGATCCAGGGCTCCGGCTTGACCAACGTTATGGTCATTGTGACCCGATATTTCGGCGGCACCAAGCTGGGCGTGGGCGGTCTGGTGCGGGCATACACCGACGCCGCCCGGCAAGTATTGGAGCAGACGAAACCGGTCGAACTGGTCTCCGTCAAGCGTGTCCGGGTACGGGTGACGTTCGCGGAATCCGCCATCGTGTATCAACTGGTGGACCGGTTGGATCGGATTCGGATCGAGTCGGAGGATTTTGACGAAGGGGGCGCGGTCTTCAGCTTGAAAATGGTTTCGGACCAACTGGATTTGTTTCGGGAGCAGTTGCGTGATATGGTGAATCGGGAACCGGATTGTGAAGAGGTGGAGGAACTCCTTGATCAAATATAAGACGAAAGATGATATCGAAGCCATGCGGGAACCGGCCTGGATCACGGCAAGTCTGTTTACCCACATTGCCCCGCATGTCCTTCCCGGTGTTACCACGGGAGAGCTGGACAAGGTTGCGGAGGCCTACATCCGGGACCATGGCGCCCGGCCGTCGTTCAAGGGATACATGGGGTACCGGAACACGCTGTGCACATCGGTGAACAACCAGGTGGTGCATGGAATTCCCGGCAGTCACGTGTTGCGCGAAGGAGACATCATCTCCATCGATGTGGGGGCGTTCAAGAACGGTTTTCACGGAGATGCCACGCGGACCTTTGCCGTCGGAAAAATCTCCGCGGAAGCACTTCGCCTCGTTCGTACCACCTACAAGTCCATGCTGCTGGGTATTGAACAATGCAGGCGTGGGCATCGTCTCGGAGATGTGGGTCACGCCATCCAGTCGTTTGCGGAAGGGAAGGGCTATGCCGTTGTCCGGGAATACATCGGTCACGGTGTCGGACGGCAGCTCCATGAAGATCCCGAAGTGCTTCATTTCGGCAAGCCGGGCCGGGGTGTTTCGCTGGAACCGGGCATGGTGATTACCATCGAGCCGATCCTGAATGCAGGATCCCGTCATTGTGTCACGCTGAAGGACGGCTGGACGGTGGTAACGGCGGACAATCTGTGGTCAGCCCAGTTTGAGAACACAGTTGCCATTACCGAAGACGGTCCGCTGGTGCTGACCGTCACGGAAGACGGAAGCGATATCCCCGAACTGGTCCGGGATATCGATCTGGCCACTGAGATCGAATAGAAATGTTGTTCAAGAGTGCCTGGAAATATGGAGCTTGGTGGTACGCCAGCTGGCTTGCGGTGCAATGGGTGAACAACTCCCATCTGCTTTGATTTCCTGGTAACGAAAAGGCGTTGAGAAGATATGAATGAATTTCAAGGTAAAACTGACCTATTGTTGATTATCCCTCCAGGTGTTCGGTACAACACGCCGCCGTTGGGGTTCATGTATATTGCGGCATCCGCAGAACGGAGTGGTTTTACAGTTCGGATTCTGGATGCAGGACTATTGGGGTTGGATATTGATGAGACCATGGACCGAATTCGAGAATTGCAACCGGACTTGATTGGATTGACGGCCACGACTCCAGAATATTTGCTTGTTCGAAAATTTGCGGCTCTGCTCAAGGCGGAGTTTTCAACCCCAATCGTTCTTGGTGGGCCTCACGCAACACTGGCGTCGGATGAAATCGCGTCGGATACCGTCGTCGACTTCATTGTAAGAGGAGAAGGTGAATATACCATTGTTGATCTCTTGAAACACATCAAGAATCGTGATGATGCAGTCTCTGTTGAGCATATAGCAGGATTGAGTTGGCGAACTGAAACAGCGTTCTTCCATAACCGGGAACAAGTACTGATTAAGGACCTGGACAAACTGCCATTACCGGCTCGTCATTTGATTGAACATGGTAGGTATCGTAATTGTGGCCGTGTTTATAAGCGAAAGCCGGTAGCTGTAATGGTAACCAGCAGAGGGTGTCCTTTTGGTTGTATCTTTTGTGCAAACCACCTGTTCGGCAAAAAGTACCGTTTTGCTTCGGCTCAACGAATGATCGAAGAAATAGAAATGCTGATAAATGACTACGGTGTGAAAGAGATATTCTTTCGTGAGGATAACTTCACGGCAAATCGTAGGCGTACACTCGAGTTCTGTCGGTTGATTCGTGAGAAGAACCTTGATATTTCCTGGATGTGCTTGGCAGATGCCAACAGCATTACATATGATCTGGCGGTTGAAATGAAGGCGGCTGGTTGCTGGCATGTGGCAATTGGTGTGGAGAGTGGAAATCAAGAGATTCAGAAAGTACTAAAGAAGAACCTCAAATTGGATCGTGTGCGACAGACATTTTCTGAGGTTCAACGCGCTGGATTGAAAACGCTTGCTTTCTTCATGATCGGGAACCTGGTGGATACGAGAGAGACCATTCTGGAGACGATAAAGTTTGCAAATCAGCTGGATACTGACTTTGCCACATTTACAATCACGGCCCCATTTCCGCGGACGGAATTATATTATCTAGCCAAAGAAAGAGGCCTGATTCTGGATGAGAGTATCGAATCCATCTCAAACAACCCGAGTTTGTTTAAACAAAAATCTGCAGTGTTGGCTACCCCTACGTTGACACCGCGGCAGCTCCGACGATATCAGCTGATGGCGATCCTTCGTTTCTATTTGAGGCCGCGCCAGTTGTTTCGTATTCTAAGAAATCGATATCTGGCTCGTGCATTTCTCAGCATTGAACCTTCTTCCTATTCGAATGATGAGAAAATTCTTCGAGAGTTGGATCAACGATATGAGGGATTGACAGTGTCAGCATTGAATTCAGAAGTGTGAGCCGGATAATTGTAATTGTAACAATTTAATATGTGGAATTGTGAAAGTAGCTGGTACTTTCAAGACGAAGCATTTTCAGATGGTTCTTAGCAGAAATATTCGAAGATTTTTTTGTACTAGAATGGTGGGAACAATCAATCGAATGTATAAATGCTATCCACAATGAGCAATCTTGTTATGATAGAATCGATTCCATGAATGTAAGCGGGGGGGGGGGGGATGCGAAAGGGTCTTGTTTCTCTGTTATGTCTGTTGCTTGTGAGTATATGTCTATATGGATCAGATAACTCGCCAAAACTGAACGTTACTCCAGATTCCGGTAAAATGATTGACGGAGCCAGTCTTGTAAAGGTCAATCTTTCGAAGTTAGAAGCTGAATCTCTTGTTCAATTAGCTCCAAGTAAAGTGTTGAGATCGAATATACCAATTGCAATGTTACAGGATAGGATTCGGTATAAAGGAGCCATACAGTCTCTGCAAGATCTCCCTATTGAAACGGTTAATTGCCTAAGGAGAGTGGAGTTTTCTGCATCAGACCAGAGGCGGGTTTTGGTGTTTGATGAACATACCTACCTCTATCTTGGCAATCAGAGCAAAATATTGCTCACAGATTTTCCCGCTTCCGGTAACCTATTGATCGAAAATTATGGAAATTTGATCAGCGTGTCGGATCGATTCGTAAATAGGCCGGTTAATTTCAGTAAAGATTGGATTGTTGTTCCGGTGAACGCGAGTTCCGAGATCATCATTCAATCAGAGAGTGAGCTACTGGTTGAATTTGTGTTGTTGAAATTATCCCGCAAAACATACTCTCCGAAGGAAAAAGTAGGAGAAAAAAATGATATCAAAGGATCGATCACCTTATTGGATGAGGGATTTGAGGAGATTCCCTTTGGTGAAGATATCCCATCTGGTTGGAGTAGTCCCAGCGGCTGGGGGATGTTAAATCCTGGAACCGTATGGGGAAGTCCAGTGCAATATGAGACTCTAACAATCAACAACACGAGATTTAGAGTTCCAGGTTCTCATGAGGGATCAAACAACATTGCATCTTGGGTGAGATGCCCCTTGAAAGGTTCTGTTTGTGAAGAGATTGAAGGCAATGAAGTCTATTTCCCTTTGCATGACAAGGGAGAAATCTCATACTTGTATACACCTGAACTGGGCGATTTAACCATTTATGATTATGTATATATTTCCGGATACATGCAGTTGCCCTATTTTGGGGATAATGATGACAAGTTTGAATATGGCATCGAAGTAAACGGGGTCAAGTATCCAATTGATGTATTTAAGGAAGGTGACGAAACTTCATTGCCTTGTGAAGCTCAACGTCAGAGTTGGGTTGATTTTTCGGCAGCTTTACAACCTGACTCCAGTTGGTCTGGAACGGTAAGAGCATATTTCAAGTTCGACAGTGATGCAGACTTTTGGATTGGAACTGATGGGGCGAGCGGAGGTGTATACCTCGATGATATTAGAGTCACAGGATCGGTTTCATGCCCGTCTCAAAGTGGACCGTCACTGGTGTCGCCATCGAGCGGTGCCAGTAA
>DAINNF010000028.1:0-2020 GCA_036736005.1 Acidobacteriota bacterium | reverse complement strand
ACAACACCACCTATTACTGGAAGATTATTGCCGAGAATGATTGTGGCAACAGTGGAAGTAGCAGTACCAGGAGTTTTACAACTGGTAGTGCACCATGCCCGTCTCAAAGTGGACCGTCACTGGTGTCGCCATCGAGCGGTGCCAGTAATCAGAGTACCAGCATCACACTGAATTGGAACAGTGTAACCGGTGCAGTGAATTACAAAGTATACTGTGGAACATCCAGTAGCAGTCCGACCTACAAGGGACAGACCTCTTCCACTGCATACAATGTCAGTGGTTTGAGTTACAACACCACCTATTACTGGAAGATTATTGCCGAGAATGATTGTGGCAACAGTGGGAATAGTTCTATTTGGTACTTCTCCACCGAAGATAACCCTGCGGAATTATCTTCCATTTCAATCAGTGGTCGCAGTACTGTGGATGAAGATAGCGGCACGCAGTATACTTGCACGGCAAATTTTTCTGATGGTAGCACTTCGGATGTGACAGAAAGTGCGAGTTGGAGCGAAGACAGTCCTTATACCACGATCAGTACCAGTGGTTATCTTAATACGGATCCAGTCCGTTCAAATCAGAGTTGTACGATTACCGCAACCTACAGTCATAGCGGTGTAACGAAAAGCGATACTCATTCGGTAACCATAGTAGACTACTACATTCGTCTCTCTGAGATGTCTTTTAGTGGCCGGACTTTTCCTGCCATGGGGGACTTGACTGGTGACGGTGAAAAGGAGCTGCTTGTCGGTTGTAATGATAAAGTCTTCTATTTTGAACCGCTTGACCCTTATGAATCATCTTCTGGAAAGTGGATTGAGAGACAGGACATCCAGATTGATGTGATATACAATGAGCCGGCTTTACATTTCCTGGATTATGACCAGGATGGAGACTTGGATCTGGTGGCAGGGAATGAGACAGGAGGTGTCTCTTATTGGCGGAATGACGGTACACGGTACAACCCGCACTTTACATTGCGTCATACAGGGGATGGTTCTGATCCAGAGAATTGTCTCGGGCAAATGCATGTATCCGGTAATTCAACGGTGTGCACGGGTGACTTGGATAGTGATGGAGATCCGGATTTTCTCGTTGCCGACGGATCTGGGTTTATTTCCTATTTTCAGAACCAAGGATCAAATGTGTTTGATCTGATAACAACTGATCTTCTTGGTCAGTCCGTTGGGATGTTATCGGATATTTCTTTGTGGGACGAAGATGGGGATGGAGACCTGGACCTTTACGTTTCAAATGCTTCCGGCAAGGTGGTCCTGTACCGGAATGCAGATCCATACTCCTATAGTTTCAGTCTGACAGACGACTATTATCGATCAATTTTGTTTGATTCTTCCAATACGAGCACAGCATATGCAACGCTCGATCTGGTTGATTTGAATCGGGATGGACTCGTGGATATTGTGATGGGAGGAAGCAACGGAACGATACGCTCGTTCTTGAATGATGACATTCCCGATACGCAGGCGCCGTCTGCACCACCCTACTTCACAGCCATTGCACTCAATCATGAAGAAGTCAGGTTAAATTGGGCTCCTTCAACCGATACCGGTGGGTCCGGTGTGGAGAAATATATCATCAGGCGAGATGGATTCATAATCTCTACACAAAGTGCCTCTGGTTCACTCGTCTTTTTAGATTCGGGGCTAAGGCAGTCAACTACGTACGATTATGAAATTGTTGCCGTGGACTATGCCGGGAACATGTCAGTGCCGTCTCTCTCTAGTGCGACAACGGGCATGCCGGCCCAGTTGGACCATTTCGAGTTTAATGAACCCGCCTGCATTGAGGACGCCAACTTCAATCTCACCATCCGAGCCATTGACAATTATGGGTATGTACTGGATTCCTATAGTGAAACGGTAAATCTGACCGCCTCCACCGGAAGCATTTCTCCGACTTCGGTCAATCTGGTCAACGGGGAAGCAACGGTGGCAATTACGTTTAACGAACCCTCGCCCACAGGGGAAATCACACTGGTAATTACGGCGGAAGACGGTGG
>DAINNF010000027.1:0-23561 GCA_036736005.1 Acidobacteriota bacterium | reverse complement strand
TATCAGAAACCGCCCCCTCCGCCGCCTCCGCCGCCACCTCCGGAGAAGCCGCCACCTCCGGAACCGGAAGAGGACCCCGGCGGATTCGCGGACGAAGATACGGCGTTGCTGAAGGAACCGGATAGAGATGAGGTGAAACCGGTCAGTCCGCCGGCATGCCAGGTACCGGCATACCATCCGGGACGGTAGCCGCTGTCCTCACCGGCATCCGTCGCCCCCACCACGTCGGCAAACCGTTCCGCCCATCTGGTCTCCACATCCAGCGCCAGCGCATGGGGCAGGTACCGCTCAAAGGTTTCCGGCGTTTTTTCAACCGGATGTTTGAAATCCAGGAACTCCTTTTCGGACACCGACAGAAAGAGCCGGAAGCCGGCGATCCGGTCCATCACCTGTCGGCCGAACACCGTGGGCGCCTTCAGCAGAATGAAGAATATGACGTTCAGAATCACCAATGCCACGAGAATCGCCACTGCATAGTAGGAAATCGCCTGCCCCAGCATGAAGATCCCGAAAGCCTCGCCGGCAAAAAACGGCAATGCAAAAAACGACAAAAACAAGGCACCCGGTACATGAACAACACCGCCTGTCGCAACCGCTTTCCACTTGGATGCAACACCGGCCGCCAGCGCGCCCACCCCCAATGTCCAGATGGAGAGCCACAATGCCATGAAGGCCGCCTGCGGTACCATTCCTGAATGGATCAACATCAGCACAACCGATGCAATGGTAATCAGAATGCCGATCCCGAACCAGCCGCGGTTCAGCAAGAAGTGACGTTTCCCGAACTGTCGTTTCAGACTTCCCTGAAAGGCCGTCAATGCGCGATTGATCCGCCTTCCGTTTGCCCGATCCAGTTCAATGGCGGACCGTCCCTTCAGGAGTTTATTGAACAGCACCTGTTCTTCCGGCTGAAGTCCGGTCGGGTTGTCGGTTTTCCGAACCAGCGTATAGTCACCATCCGCCTCCTCAATCCGAATGGCCCCCTTCACCGCCATATTCAAAATGGCCGCCGTCATCGCCTTCCGGTCGAATCCCATTTCCCGGATGTAGCGCATACCGGCCGGGGACAGTCCATCCGGCGGTTCATACAACGGGTTGATCGGACCCGGTCTGGGATCCTTTCCCACCATGGCCCAGGCCACCATGTAGTACAGCAACAACACCAGCAGTCCCACTCCGCCGTAAATCAGGTTCCGGTTGTCCTGCAGGAGCATTCGGGCCCGTTCCTCCCGGGTGGGTTCCTTCACCACGCCTTTGGGCCATCCCACCACAATGGTCAGTCCTTCCCCGGGCTGCAGTGTACGGGTGGTGGAAAATGATACGATGCCGGAATGGCTTACGGATGAAACCGCGTCCCGGCCCCTCTCACCATGCGCCCCGGTGTATACCTGAAGCGGGCCGATCTGCTCCCGTGCGGCTTCCGGCAATTCGACTGTCGCGGTCACCTGATCGATCGGAAATGCCCAGTCGAGCCCCGTTACGTTCCAGTACAGCTCGTCGTGATCTTCATAAAAGCCGATCTGCCGGTCCGTAATATAGGTCAGTTCAAACTGGTATACACCGGGAGAAATCGTCTGATTCATCGCACCCATGTATACCCGCCAACCATTTCCTTCCCGTTTGACCGACCACGGAATCGGTTCCCCGTCCCGGGTTACGGAAACGACATCAAATCGGACATGAAACCGGTTGCCGAACCGGTCGGTATAGTCAGTCGGAAATTCCCGGAAAATTCCCCGGCGTATCCGGTTCCCTTCGGCCCGAACCTGGATGGATTCCCGGACCTTCATGTTCCCGTCCGTCATAACCTGAATCCGGCTGTCAAACAGAAAAATCCGCTCGTCCGCCAATCCCTGCAAAGCTGTCAGCAGTAACAGGATACACACTATCCTCCGGATCATTCTTTCACCCCGATTTCTGTTTCTGTTTCATCTGCATCAAAATACACGGCGGGTTCATAGCGCATCAGTTTTCCCACAATCAGGGAAGGAAAAGACTCCAGTTGTACGTTGTACAACCGTACCGATCCATTATAAAACCGGCGCGCCATCTGTATGGTGTCTTCCACCGCGGATATTTCGTGCTGGAGATTGAGGAATCCTTCGTCGGCCTTCAAGTCCGGATACTGCTCCGCCACGGCAAGGAGTTTGTGCAGTCCGGCAGCAAAATCCGCTTCCGCGGATCCCCGTTCCTTCCGTTCCGCCGAAAGGGCTCTTGCCCGCTGTTCGGTCACCTCGGCCAGAACCCGCTTCTCATGGGCGGCATATCCTTCCACGACGGTCACCAGTTTGGGCACCAGGTCATGGCGCCGTTTCAATTGGACATCAATGTCGCTCCAGGCCTGCTTCACCATATTGCGCAGCCAGATAAACCGGTTGAAGGTCATGGCGAACCAGAATACCAGTATGCCGGCAATCACCAGCAGTCCCATTCCCAATGTCACGGGACCCTCCCTGTCGAATGTATGGATTTCCGTTTATTCTACCATTTTCCGGCCATCATATAAGCATACAAAAACCGGGGCCTTTCCGGCCCCGGCTGCAATCCGTTCCATATGGCTTTTCAGAACCGCCATCCAACACCCACAAGTGAAAAGAGAGCGCTGTCCCGCTCCAGAAGCGGGCTTTCTGAAATTCCGGACCCGTACCGGCCATAACCGACAATGCCCATGAATACAGCTCGTTTCCCGAACGGTCGGGTTGCCATGAAAGACAGACTGGTGTTCCAGCTGTCCGTCCCGGTGTATGCGGAGCGGTCAGGGCGGGCCTCGTTTGGCCGGACACCATAATAGTAATCCACCACGTCCGAACTGAGCCACTCCAGGCCCAGTGAACCGGTCAGCACCCATTGACCGGCAAACCAGTTGCGGTTCAAGCCAATTTCTCCCCGCAATCCATCCGCATTTCCGGTCACGTCGGTCGATATACCGATGGACATGCTGTAGAACCGACTGATCTGATGCCCCCACTGGATGCCCGCAAAAACAGCCATGTCCCGGTCTTCCATGCCGTCGAAGTATGGACTGTCATCCGCATCGAACCCCCCGAAACCGGGGGTCAGTGTCAGGTCCAGCCGGTTTTCTCCGTTACGGTACAGATGCACACCCAATCGGGGGCCCTGAACAAAGAACCGCTCCGTCTCCACCATAACAAATGGAATAGGAAACACCTGCGCATCCATATCCCGGTAGCCGTCATCCACCACGATCACACCCAATCCGGCCATATTCCCCCGGCCATCAACCTCCCGGCTGATTCCGGTAAGCGACCAGAAAATCATCCAGATCAACATCAGCTTCTTCATAACTGCTCCTCTTGCGTTTCTCAATGTCCATGTCCGCACCATGCAACCGGAGCTGAATTTCGATTCAGCTCCGGCCGCTTTGATTCCGTCGACTTTATCGAACGGGATAATCCGGCACCGGCGGTAACTTGGGTTCCGGATTGTTTTCAATATCCTGCAGCACCACCTGAATGGCTTTATCCAGTTGAGGGTCCCGGCCTTCCATTACCGCACCGGGATCATTGTCGATGACAACATCCGGCATTGCACCCCGGTTTTCCACCCACCACTGGCCTTCCTTGCCGTAAAAACTGTTGTTGGGCTGGAACACATAGCCATTATCCATTGTTGCCTGTCCGTTGATGATCCCAACCAGGCCGCCCCACGAGGGTACGCCCACCACTTTGCCCAGCTTGCGGGCCTTGAAATGTTCGATAAACGCCTCGCCATCCGAACCGTTGTATTCATTGGAAATCGCAACATATTTGGCGGTAGAGGTGGAACCCGGGTACCGCATCGGATTCATCCCGGTCAGCACGTTGAACGCCACCTGTTTGCGCTCCAGTTTGTCAATCAGGAAGTACTCCGTCCATCCGCCGGAATTCCGGCGCATATCGATAATGATGCCCTCTTTGTAACGGAACGCGCGCCAGAATTTGTCGAATTCTCCGATTCCGGTATCGGACATGTTGTTGATGTGCATGTAGCCGACCCGTCCATTCGTTTTCTTCAACACATATTCGATATTTCCGGCCAGCCAGTGAGCATAGCGGAGAGCACGCTCGGAGTACACCGGCTCAATTTCATAGGTCCGGGGAGATTTCCCGTCCGGCAAATCGCTGACTGTTATCCTTATTTTCTGCCCACGGGTGACCTGCATCAACTTGAAGTAATTGTCGGTATCGGTCACATTCTGTCCCTCGATCGCGATCAGGTAGTCTCCCGGGTTCACTTCTATATCGGGACGGGACAACGGTCCGGTCACGTCCAGATTGTAGGGAGTCGGTCCGAAAATAGTCTCAAACCGGTAACGGCCCGCACTCCGGTCCGGAACCAGATCCGCACCCAGGCTTCCGGCAAACTGTCTGGCCGTATCTTCTGGTGCCCGCATTTCATACCGGTCTCCACCTCCGATATAGGCATGCCCCACGCAAACCTCACCCACCATCTGGGACAACAGCCAGTTCAGTTCCTGCCGGGAAGACAGGTAGGGAATCCATGCCCGGTAACGTTCTCCCAGTGTTTTCCAGTCCTGTCCATGCATATTGCTGTCATAGAAGAAATCACGCCACCAGCGCCAGGTATCACTGAAAATCTGGTTGAATTCCGCATAGGTGTCGACCTTGTATACCATTTTGTCCAGTGAAACACGGTCTCCCGCTTTCTTCGCCTTATATGCAGCATCCAGCGTGTTCACCAGATAGTCGTCTCGCTGACGCACCACCAGTCCGTCACCATTTGCTGAAAGTCGGAAATCATTGAAAGTCCCTTCCAACCTGACTTCCTTTTCCGTTTCCATGTCAAAAATGTGAAGCGTCATCGCGTTACGTCGACCGGGTTTGTAGATTACATCGTACAGATCATCGGTAAACCGTTCCGCACTGAACCAGGCGATCCTGCCTTTCCCCGCCTTGAGGTAAAACACGTTGCCGGCGGGAACCGGAACCGGGTACAACCGGGAACTCAGTCCTTCAACATCAATTCTGAACGGCGTTTCCTCTTTATCCGTTACGGATTTCTCCCTGTCATCCTCCATGAAAGGCGGTGTCAGACCCGCTTCCAGTTGAACCGCCACGATCTGATAGGGCGTCATGATCACATGATTGTCTTCATAGAAATCCATCTGTACGTCAAAATTCCGGCTGGACGCAAAATAGAGATAGCCGCCGTTCGAATCGAAACGGGGGTAGAGATTGTCATAGAAATCGTCCGTGACCTGTACCCGTTTCCCGTCCGACAGACGGAACAGCCGGACGACGCCATTGCGATTTTCCGCCACCGTGGTGTAGCAGAGCCAGTCTGAATCCGGCGCCCATCCGTAGTCGTCAATTTCCCAGTAGAACTCATCGTTTTTCAATTGATGATAACTGTCCACTTTGGTCAGTTTACGAGTCGCCACGTCCACCACATAAATGGCAAATTCCTTGGTGCTGAACAGGATTTTCTTCCCGTCCGGTGACCATGCGGGCCGGTAAGGAAATGCAAACATGCCGTCCGTCAACTGGATCCACGGACCCCCGTTGACCGATTGACGATACAGCTGGTATTCACCGGTCTTGTCTGAAAAGAAGCAGACGAAATCGCCGTCCGGGGAAAGTTTCGGCAATCGCTCCCGGGTGCCCGGACTCTCACTGATATTGCGGGCCTCCCCGCTTTCCACATCAATTACATATACGTCTCCACGTGCTTCGAACACCACGGTTTCCGCACTGCCATCCACGTCCATACTCTGGACATAGTCTTTCGGATTGATGAGCCGGTTTCGAACCTGCCACCGGTCCGAAGGTACCGTAATGTCCAGGTCGGAGATGGCGCCGGAATGCGCATCCATCACATGGAGCGTGCCGTTTTGCACATAAATCACCCGTTCCCCGTCTGTTTCGGGCATCATGACATCCAACCTGTCATAATGGGTCAACTGCTGAACAGAACCCGTCTCCAGATTCTGCCTGTACAGGTTGCTGATCTTATGTTCGCCCTGGTCTGAAAGGAAGATCATGTCATTTCCGATCCACATGGGATAGGCGTTCTTCCCCACAAAATCACTGACCGGTGTAAACTGACCGTTCTTGAAATTGAAGCGCCAGATATCGACATATCGGCCACCCCGGTAGCGCTTCCACTGGTATTCCGGAAGACCCTTGCGGCAATACAGCATTTCAGAGCCATCCTGATTGAAGCCCACCAGCACCCCCCGGTCTACCGGCAGTTGTTCGGGCGCCGTCCCGTCCCCCCGGATGGAAAAGAGTTTGGGGTCCCGGTAAATGAACGTCTTCATGAAAGATGTAAAAACAATCCGGTCTCCGTCCGGCGTCCAGGCTACCGGCGTCGCACCTCCGCCATTGTAGGTGAGACGTACCGGCTCCCCTCCTTCGGACGGCATCCGGTAAACAGCTGTCCCGCCATCATACTCTCCCGCAAATGCAATCCATTTGCCGTCGGGAGAAAATTTGGGATTAGACTCATCTCCCGGAAAACTGGTCAGCCGAACCGCCTCCCCGCCGGATACCGGCACGGACCAGATATCCCCTTCATACACAAAAACAACGGTATCGCCGTGAATATCCGGCTCCGCCATAAAACGGGCCGTCTGTCCAGCATAGAGCATGCCGGTCGCCAGAACGCACATCAAAATCAACACATTTTTCATGACACAGAACCTCCCTGTGTTTCAAGACACTTATCGGAAACTGCTTGCCGTTCGCTTGACATTGTCTGCCATCACTTTACATACGGTAAAAGAAACGTCCGGGTTGCTCCCCATCCGATTGCCGAAATCACATGGCGAGTATCCCCGGTCCATCCGCTGCTCCCGGTTTTCTGAAATAGAACGCAGCCTGGTCGCCCCGACCCTGACGGTTCAATTCTTTCGCCTTCCGCTCAAACCGGCGAAGTTCCCGTCGGGAGAATGTCCGCCGGGCAGGCCTGGGATGCCCTGTGAGTAACGGCAGTCCCTGCGCGTACTGTTCACTGGCCCAGAATTGAAACGATTCCGAATCATACCGTACATGGTCCAGTTCAAGTCCGGCTTCATCTCCCAGTAGCCGCATACTTTTCTTCGAATGCAGATAGAAATGACGGGGTGCGTCCAGCTGAACCCAGTTTTCCCGGTAGGTTTCCCAGGCAAACGAAGATACGGTGGGAATCCGTATCAGGCACCACCCGCCCACCCGCAGGCAAGCCGACACATGATTCAATGTATCCCGCGGATTGGAGATGTGTTCAAACGAATGGTGAAACATCACCAGGTCCCATTTTTCTTCCAGATCGGTAACCTCTCCCCGGATCAGTTTTGCGCAACCCGGAGCCTTTCCTGCCCTGTCGAGATACGGGTCAACACCTGTCAAATCCGAAAACCCGACGTCGTCCAACTGCATGAGGAGTTCACCGCCGCCGCATCCCACGTCCAGAATCCGCCAGTCTTGGTGTGGTTCAATATCAAGCAGGCTGCGCAGTGGCAGGTGGGGGAACCATTTGTACAGCAAACCTCCCGGTAAAGGTCGATTGAAAAGGGCATATCGATTTCGACACTGCTTCAGATAGCGTTGCCATCCCGCACGCCGTTCCGGCTTCTCGAAAGCGGCATAATGATCCGGGTAATACCGTGCCATATCAAGCGGGATCCGTTCAATCTGCAGGCATCCGCATTCACTGCATTGAAAATACGGGAATTCGTCCCGGAAACCGTACATCATTTCCTGAACATGGTATCGGGGGAACCGTCCGCTTTTTCCACAAATGCGACAGGTTTCCATGGCGACTCCTTCTGTTGTTCCGGTATCCGTTCTCCTGAGCGTATCAGACCGGAAGGTCCGGTTCAATGCTGCGGTAAGAAGACAAACTGATGTCATTTTGTGAAAAATGAAGAACGCGCCCGACCCATGATCGGACGCGTTCGCAATCAGGCATGGCTTCCCGGTCTCAGGATTTCAGGTTCTCGGGATTGAGGGGCAGCAGGTCCTCCACCACGAACAGTCCGTCACGACGGATAATCTCGTCATCAAACGCGATCGTCCCGCCGCCGAACGCCGGTGTCTGGATGCAAACCATATCCCAGTGCACCGAGGAGCGATTGCCGTTGTCTGCCGCTTCATAGGCCGCACCCGGTGTAAAATGAAATGATCCGCCGATTTTTTCATCAAACAGGATGTCCAGTATCGGCCGGTCAAGATAGGGATTTACACCAATAGCAAATTCGCCCACAAACCGGGCTCCCTCATCGGTATCCAGGATCCGGTTCAGCACCTCCGACTTATCTCCGGCTTCCGCTTCCACGATCCGACCGTCACGGAATGTCAGACCGATGTTTTCGAATATCGTCCCCTGGTACAGGGTTCTGGCGGTATACCGGATCGTTCCATTTACGGAATCCCGCACCGGGGCGGTGTACACTTCCCCGTCCGGAATATTGCGGTTGCCCGCACATTTGACCACCGGAATATCTTTGATTGAAAATGAAAGGTCGGTCCCCGGACCCTTGATATGGACCCGGTCCGCCGCTTCCATCCGCTTCACCAGCGGACCCATGGCGTTCCCCATTTTCCGGTAGTCCAGGGTACAGACATCAAAGTAGAGGTTCTCAAATGCTTCACCCGACATACCCGCGCTCTGGGCAAATGCAGGGCCCGGCCACCGCAGGACCACCCATTTCTTTTCATTGACCCGGATATCAAAATGAACCGGTTTGTAGTATTCCGTCTGGTACAGTTTCAGGGCTTCGCCCGGCACGTCCGATAGTTCGGTCGCATTTTCATGACCGCGGATTGCCACATAGGCATCCATATTTTTCATCAGCAGGGCATCCGACTGCGTCCGGGTCTGCCACATCTCCCGACTGGGTTGCTGCAACAGTTTGCGCAACATGATATTGTCCATGTAGTTGACGAAAGGAATGGCCCCTGCTTCAAACACCCGGTCCACAAGCGCGCGTGCCAGTCTTGTGTCCCCGATTGTGGTATCGATCAAAACCCGTTCCCCTTTCTTCAATTCCAGGGAATGGGTCACGAGATTGTCTGCCAGTTTGAGAATGCGCGGGTCCATCATGCCTCCTCCGGCTTCCAGCGGAGAACCGGGTTACGGGCCGCCGTGGTTTCATCCAGACGACGAACCGGCGTATCATGGGGTGCCTCATGGAGCAGGTCCGGATTCTGAGCAGCCTCGGACGCTACCTTCTTCATCACGTCAATGAAATAGTCCAGTTCTTCCAGACTTTCGGTCTCTGTAGGTTCGATCATGATGGCCCCCGGAACGATCAACGGGAAATAGACCGTCGGCGGGTGTACGCCGTAATCAATGAGCCGCTTGGCAATATCCAGGGTTTTCACGCCGCTGTCTTCCAGTTTCCTGTCGGACAGTACCACCTCATGCAGCGTCGGCGTATCAAAGGTCAGGTGATAGATGTCCTTCAGCGCTGCCCGGACATAGTTGGCATTCAACACCGCATCTTCGGTCACCTGTTCCAGTCCCTCGCCGCCCAGGGAGAGAATATAGGACAGGGCTTTCAACGTAACCAGGAAATTACCGTAGAACCCATGTACCTTTCCGATCGACATGGGACGGTCCCAGTCCAGCGTCACACCGCCACCCGCATCCACCACCACCGGGGTGGGCTGAAAGGGTGAAAGATGAGAGGCGAAGCAGACGGGTCCCGAACCGGGTCCACCACCGCCATGGGGAGTGGAAAAGGTCTTGTGAAGATTCAGATGCAAGACATCCACCCCCAGTTCACCCGGGCGGGCCTTGCCCATCATGGCATTCATATTGGCTCCGTCCATGTAAAGCTGTGCGCCCTTTTCGTGAAGCATGTCCGCGATTTTCCGGATGTTCTTTTCAAACACCCCCAGCGTATTGGGGTTGGTAATCATCATCCCGGCCACATCTTCGTCCAGCATGTCGGCCAGGCTATCCAGGTCCACGCATCCGTCCGGACCTGACTTGACTTCCTTCACTTCATATCCGGCAAATGTGCAGGAAGCCGGATTGGTCCCGTGGGCCGAATCCGGTATCAGCACGGTTTTTCGGGGATTGCCGTTTCGTTCATGCCATGCCCGGATCATCAGCATGCCGGTGAATTCCCCGTGGGCTCCTGCCGCCGGCTGCAGGGAACATTCATCCATACCGGTGATCTCGGCCAGATATCCCATCAGGCGCTTCATGGCTTTCAGGGACCCCTGAACCATGCTGTACGGCATCATGGGATGGCTCCATTTAAATCCGTCCAGACCTGCCACTACCTCGTTGATCTTGGGGTTGTGCTTCATGGTGCAGGACCCCAACGGATAAAAACCGTCATCCACTCCGTAATTCATCTTGGAAAGACGGGTAAAGTGTCTTATCACTTCCACTTCCGAAAGCTGGGGGAGTTCGGGCCGTTCCGTTCGGATCAGATTGTGAGGAATGTTCCGTACGCGGTCTACGCCGGAAGCCGGCAGATCCACGCCCTGCTTGCCGCCGCCACCCCGTTCAAACAGACTCGCTTCCTTTTGCCGCAGGGTTTTCATATCAGGCCTCCTCCATCAGCTTTACCAGCCGATCAATGTCCGCCCGGGTATTCATTTCCGTTACCGCAACCAGGAACTGATCATTGGCCAGTCCGAATTTCCCCAGACGAACCCCCGGGAAAATCCCTTCCCGTATCGCGCTACTCCGGAACCGGTCAAAGCCCTCATCGGCCTGTACGACAAATTCGTTGAATGTCGGAATATCCGGAACCCGGAATCGACCGGTTCCGTTGATGGCTTTCTTGGCATATTCCGAGAGTTCATGGTTGATCTGGGCCAGTTCAGTAAAACCGTCCCGACCCAGCAGGGAGAGATAAATGACCGAACGGAGCATGCACCATCCCTGGTTGGAGCAGATATTGGATGTCGCTTTTTCCCGCCGGATATGTTGTTCCCTCGCGGACAGGGTCAGCACATATCCGGTTTTCCCGTCCACGTCGGTTGTCCGGCCGCATACCCGTCCGGGCATATGACGGACCAGCTTGTCCCGGGTCGTCAGAAATCCCAGCATGGGTCCGCCGAAACCGGGATAGTTGCCGAATGACTGGGCTTCTCCAACCGCGATATCCACACCGAATATGCCGGGGGGAGCAATCAGCCCGAACGCCAGGGGTTCCTGAGTGACACTGATCAGCATGGCCTTGGGTGCATGTCCCTGTACCAGTTCGGCAATCTGATCCAGCGGTTCTATGGCCCCGTAAAAATTGGGATATCCTGCGGCCACGGCAAAAACATCGTCATTTTGAAGCGCATCCTTCAGCACATCCAGATTCATGCGGAAGTCGTCGCTGGGAACCAGCTCCACTTCAATGCCCAGGTTCTTCAGATAAACCCGGGCCACTTTACGGTAATGGGGGTGAATGGCATCCGACACCAGAACGGTGTTCTTCTTGCGGACCGCACGATGGGCCATGAGAATACTTTCTGCAAAAGCGGTTGCACCGTCATACATAGAGGCATTGGACACATCCATGCCGGTAATGGCGCACATGCAACTCTGGTATTCAAAAATACTCTGCAGCGTACCCTGGGAAATCTCAGGCTGATACGGGGTATAAGCGGTAAGGAACTCTTCACGGGCGGCCACTGCGTCCACCGAAGCGGGGATAAAATGCGAATAGGCCCCCGCGCCTGCAAACGACACCACGTCAACGGCATTTTCCGCCGCCAGTTTCCGGAATTCCGCCAACAGCTCCTGCTCGGAAAGACGGGGCACATCCAGCGTACCGGTAAAGCGTCCTTCCACCGGAATGGAATCGAAGAGATTGTCAATCCGGTCTGCCCCGATCCTCCTCAGCATTTCCCGCCGGTCGTTATCTGACAGGGGGAGGAAGCGGGACATGGATTATCCCTCCTCTTCTTCCAGGAACTTCTCGTAAGCTGCCGCGTCCATCATGTCGTCCAGCTCTGAACTGTCCGACATCTCGACCTTGAACAGCCACCCGTCCCCGTGGGGGTCCTGGTTTACGGTTTCCGGCGCATCTTCCAGTGATTCATTTACTTCCACAATGGTACCGGACACCGGAGAAAACACATCTGCCACCGCTTTGACCGATTCAATGGAACCGGCCTCATCACCGGCACTCACTTCCTCGTCCACTTCGGGAACTTCCACAAACACGATATCACCCAGCTGCTTCTGGGCATGGTCGGTAATCCCGACGGTCCCGGTCTCGCCTTCCACCTTAATCCATTCGTGGTCTTCGGTGTAACGGAAGTCTTTCGGATACATGAGACACTCCTTTTCGGGGTTATTTCGGACGTTTATAAAACGGGGTCTTCACCACGACAGCTTTGACCCGCTTGTTTCGGATTCCAATCCAGATCGACTCACCCACCTTACCCTGGTCGGCGGGCAGATAGGTCAACCCGATATTCTTGTCCAGATAGGGCGCGTAGGACCCGCTGGTTACCTCGGAAACCGGTTCGCCGTTTTCCTCCAGATAAACAGGGTATCCATGACGGGCAATTCCCCGGTCCACCATTTCGAAACCGCGAAGGCGCCGTTCAACGCCCTCTTCTTTCTGCTGGCGCAATACATCTGCTCCGATGAAATCGCCTTTGTCCAGTTTGCAGATCCATCCCAGACCTGCTTCCAGTACGGTGGTGGTCCGGTCAATATCATTTCCGTACAACGCCATTTTTGCTTCCAGGCGAAGCGTGTCGCGGGCAGCCAGCCCGCAGGGTCGGATATCGTATGTTTCTCCGGTTTCCAGAACCTGACGCCAGAGCGGCACGGCAACTTCGGGCGGCACATACACTTCGAAACCGTCTTCCCCGGTATAGCCCGTCCGTGACAGGATACAGGGCTTCCCTTCATAGGTGACATAATCAAACCAGTAAAAGGTCATGTCCGGTGCAATCCGGCCGAAAATGGTCTCCATGATATGAACCGCGTCCGGTCCCTGGACAGCCAGCTGGGCCCAGGCGTCGGATACATTCTCCAGGGTCACATCGAATCCGTTACTCTGGCTGGTAATCCAGTCAAAATCCTTCTCGATATTGGCCGCATTCACCACCAGGAAAAAATCATTGTCTCCACGGCGGTAAACCAGCAGATCGTCCACAATGGTCCCTTCCGGATAAGTCAACGCGGAATACTGGACCTGCTTGTGGGCCAATGCCGCCACATCGTTGCAGGTAATATACTGAACAAACGCCAGTGCGTCCGGACCCGTCACCGTAAATTCGCCCATGTGGGAAACATCAAACAGGCCGACACGGTTACGCACCGCCAGATGCTCTTCCTTTACGCCGGTATATTGAACGGGCATTTCCCAGCCCCCGAAGGGAACCATCCGCGCACCCAGTGTCTTATGCTCTTCATTTAACGGTGTCTTCTTCACAAGAACCCCCATGATTGTTTACACGCCTTCCAAAGGTAGCACACCGCATTTGTGTGTGTCAACGCACGCAAAAACCTGTTATTTCGGGGATTCCGCCTTGATTCAGACTACCCCCGCTCCCCTTTGAAACGGTACAATACGGTCAGTGTTTCCTGGCCCGTTGAATCCTGTACCGATCTTGACCGGAGGTTTCATGAAAGAACCTGTCAGAATGACCTGTATTCTGGTACTGATCATTGCTGTTGGAATCGCCACACCGGTTTTCGCCATCCCTTCCACGGCTGTTGTATCCCCTGAGCCGCTGGCCGCGGATATCGGCGCTTCGATCCTGAAGAGGGGAGGCAATGCTGCCGATGCGGCCGTCGCCATCGGTTTTGCCCTGGCGGTAACCTACCCGCAGGCCGGTAATATCGGTGGCGGCGGATTTGCGATGATATACCGTCCGGGCAACAACCCGGTTGCGTTGGACTTTCGGGAAACCGCACCGGGTAGCGCCAGACCCGGCATGTTTCTGGATGAAAAAGGGGAACCGGTTCCGGATGCCTCCACCCGGTCTCCCCTGTCCGTGGGCGTTCCCGGCACGGTGCGGGGACTGGTTGCTCTGTGGAAGAGTTACGGGTCCATGCCTTTTGACCAACTTGTCCAGCCGGCTATCCGGCTGGCCGAAAAGGGGCACCCGGTCTCCTCCTATCAGGCCTCCCGGATTCAGCACTATGCTGAAAAGCTGGGGCGGGATGTTGATTCCCGAAGGATATTTCTTCCAGGGGGCGTTCCTTTGAAAACCGGTGATTTGCTGGTCCAGCCGGCTCTGGCGAAGACGCTGCGCCGTATCGCCCGCCAACGGGACACCGGGTTCTATGCCGGTCCGGTTGCCCGTCGCTTTGTCCGTGAACTGAAAAGAAAGGGTGGTTGGATCACGGAAGCCGACCTTTCCGGTTACCGGGCCGTCTGGCGGACACCGGTTCATGTCCGGTTCCATGGAGACGATCTGTTCATGATGCCCTTGCCTTCTTCGGGCGGCATCGCCATCGGTCAGATACTGGGCATGTTAGACCAGGTTGGCGGAACGCTTACGCCTGTCAATCAAGTCGACTATATCCATGTTCTGACAGAATTGGAACGACGGGCGTTCGCCGATCGCAGTGCCTACCTGGGGGATCCGGATGTCATACCGGTCCGCTGGCACCAATTGCTGGAACCTGCCTATTTGAAAGAACGGTTGGGTCAATTCAATCCGAAACGAGCCACCCCTTCATCGCAGATTTCACCCGGTTTCGGTCCGGTTGAGAAGAGCGGATTGCTGCTGCAGGAATCCACGGAAACAACCAGCTATGCCGTGCTGGATGGTCATGGGAACGCCGTTTCCGTCACCTATACCCTGAACGGGGCGTTCGGCTGCGGAATCCTGCTGGGAGATACCGGCATTCTCTTGAACAATGAAATGGACGATTTTGCAATCGCACCGGGGGTGCCCAACCAGTTCGGTCTGGTCGGAGGTGTCGCCAATGAGGTGGGTCCGGGAAAACGGATGTTGTCTTCCATGACCCCGACTATTGTACTTCGTGACGGAAGGTTCCGGTTGGCCCTGGGTAGTCCGGGCGGCAGCCGAATCATTACCACTGTACTCCAGGTGTATCTGAATGTGGCTGTGAACGGACTCACATCTGCAACGGCGGTTTCGTCCCCTCGCTTTCATCACCAGTGGCTGCCGGATGTTCTGTATCTGGAAACGGCCCTGTTTGAACAGAAACCGCTGCATTCAGCACTGACCGGACGGGGTTTCCTGCTCAAACCGAAAGCGGCCATGGGAGACGCGATCCTGATTCAGCGATTGCCCGACGGACAGGTGGAAGCCGCTGCGGATCCCCGGGGAAGCGGCGTGGCGATTGTTCATTGAAAACCTGCCGGAAACGGATGTTGCGGACGAAACGAACATCGATCTGTGTCACTGATCTGTGATAGGATTTTTACGTTCCAAAAAAGGAAAGGAGACTCCCGGTTATGAAATATCGCCTTTTTATTCTGCTTACATCGCTGACTGTGATACTGGCTGCCTGCGGTCCGAACTCAGGAGAACAGGCAGCTTCCGTTGAATCGGGTCCCGTTATCAGAACCCAATCCGGTCAGACATTGTCGGCCGATGAAACCCCGATTTACTATGAGAGTACCGGCTCAGGAGAAACAGCACTGGTATTTGTCCATGGGTGGTGCTGCGACCATACATACTGGAACGACCAGATTGACCGGTTTTCCGGT
The DNA here is from genome assembly GCA_036736005.1 of Acidobacteriota bacterium. Taxonomy (GTDB): domain Bacteria; phylum Acidobacteriota; class Holophagae; order Thermotomaculales; family Thermotomaculaceae; genus DAINNF01. Next base: position 7,957 of record DAINNF010000027.1, on the reverse strand, counting down.
GATTACCAGGTGGTTACGCTGGACCTGGCCGGTCACGGTGAATCCGGACAGAACCGAACGGAATGGACCGCGCCCCGATTCGCGGAAGACGTGGTGGCCGTCGCCGATCACCTGAAACTGAATCGGATGGTCTTGATCGGTCACTCCATGGGCGGCACCGTGGTGGTGGAAGCGGCCGCCCGGATGCCGAACCGCGTGATGGGTATCGTGGCGGTGGACACCCTTCAAAATGTGGAACGGAAATGGTCCGAAGAAGAATTCAACCGATTCATCGAGCCGATGGAAGCGGATTTTGTCAAGACGACCACGGAATTCGTCGTCAAAGGTCTGTTCACAGCGGATGCAGACCCGGAACTGGCCAATCGCGTGGCAACTGATATGTCACAGTGTCCGCCCGCAATCGGCGTGGCCATGATGCGGGCCATGTTCAACCATGACATCACGCCCGTCCTGGATACACTGGACATCCCCATCCGATTGATCAATTCCGATCTGTACCCGACCGACATGGAAGCAAACAAACGACACATGAAGGACGCAAAACTGATCCTGCTGGATGGGCTGGGACATTTCCCTCAGATGGAGGATCCCCCGCGATTCAATGACGCGTTACAGAACATACTGGAAGAGCTTGCCACAACAAAGCCATGAAACTGAAAAAGCCGGGGCAAAAGCCCCGGCCTTCATTTACCGCAACGACAATCGTAATTACGTAATTATTGGAACAACGCTTCAGCGCCTTCCGGGTTGACCCTGACAGCCGTGGTGGTAACGGTCTGAGTCGTGTCCTCGCCCGCTTTCTGAACGATGGTTGCGGGATAGAGAATACCGTCAAAGTCTTTCCAGTCCGACCACACCGATGTCTTTTCCACCATGGTCCCGGTCTGGTCCATGGACTGTTCCACGGTTCCCAGTATGCTGTTGTCCTCTCCAATTACCACGGTGATGGTTTCGTCTCCGACCGGCACGTCAACAAACATGGCCGGTTGTCCGTTAAACTCTCCGGACTTGACCAGATTCGCCCGGGCCTCTTTCGCCCGGGCCAGGGAAGCAATGGCCGGTACAGATTTGGCGATGCCCTTCACGATGGCTTCTTTCTGGGCAGCCGGCAAGGGGCGGGTGCCCATGCCCGGAATAACCATTTCCGCTTTTTCCGGTGTAATGACGGTGGTCATATTTCCCATCTGGGTTCTGACTTCCTGAACCAGGGAGTCCGGATACCGGATGGTTGCGGTCATTTCCACCTGCATCTGCATTCCTCCGCGACTCACATCAGCTTTTGCTTCGGTCTGCCAGTAGGTTGCGTCCTTCAGTTTTCCGTTCGGATCCATTTTGTCAATGGCCTTGCGCAGCAGTGCACTTCCCTTCTTCAACGTGGCTTCGGTAGCCTCGGCCCCGCTTTTCTCCGCTTCCGGTTTCGGAATCGTGACATCTACCTCGGTCACCGGACCATATTCGGACAACGGCTTGTCAAACTTGGTGTCGTCGCCCACCACCATAATAATCAGCTTGTTCAGGTCCACGTACTTGTTGGCAACCTTCTGGACATCTTCCGGGGTAACCTTCTTCAGTCCCTCAAAGAATGTTTCCGTGAAATTGCGCGGATAGTCATAGAATTCATACATGAGTGCACGGCCGATAATCTCGTCCATCGAGTCAAACTGGAATACGAAAGCATTCACATAGCCGTCGCGTGCCTGGTCCAGTTCTTCTTTACTCACACCCTCGGTCTGCATGTTGTGGACAATCTGCTTCAGAATGTCCAGTACTTCACCGGTAGATTCCAACTTCGTGTTGACGCTCATCCAGAACGAGCCGGGATACTTCCAGTTGGCACTGATGGAACCGTGGGGCGAATAGGAAAGCCCCTTGTCCCGGCGGATAATCTTCATCATCCGGCTGTCGAACCCGCCGCCCAGCAGTCGGGAAAACAGGGCAATCGCCGGAAAGTCGGGATTGTCCCGCGTGACGCCCAGATGGCCCACGCGGATATTGGACTGGGTCACGTCCTGACGCTTCACAAAGTAGACACCGGGTGCTGCCGAATGAATATCCAGGTCAGCCGGTTTGACGGTTCCGCCTGTCCAGTCACCAAACAACGCCTTGATCTGCTTCTTCATCTGTTTGGCATCAAAATCGCCCCACACCGCCAGTACGGCGTTGGACGGGACAAAGTAGCGGCTGTGATAGGCCGTCAGATCTTCCTGGGTAATCGCGTCCAGCGATGCCAGTTCCGTCATCGCAGACAACGGTGATTCCAGCCCATACACCCGGCGATTGAATTCCCGTGCCGCAATGGACTTGGGATCATCATTGCGCCGCAGTACGGCAGTCTTCATCTGTTTGCGGGCCACGTCCACTTTTTCCGCTTCAAACACGGGTTTGCGGATGGTGGCGACAAACAGATCCATGACCTTGTCCGCATTTTCCTTGAGGCAGCGGAAACTGACGCCGGCACTGGTATCCGAGGAAAACGACTCTACCGATGCCGCGATGGATTCCAGATAATCGTCCATTTCATCCCCGGTCATTTTCAGATTGCCGGCGGTGCGCATGGTATCGCCAACAAGCGAAGCCAGTCCTTCTTTTCCTTTGGGATCCCGTACCGAGCCGGCATGAAACAGAATGCGGCCGCTGATCACGGGCAGTTCCCGGTCCTCAAGCAGAAGGACTGTCAGTCCATTCTTGAGTTGCAGTTTTTCCGGTTTCACAATGGTGGGCGACTTGGCTTCCGGATAGGTAATCTGTTCATAATCAGAAACCTGCGCAAGGCCCAGTGTCGCGAATGATGCAATCAGCAATGTCAGTAATATCTTCTTCATGGTCATTCTCCTGCTCAGTTGTCCCGCTCACTCTTGGGGAGCAGCTTGGCCACGTTCCGGTTGTCATTACGCAGGTACTTGTTGGCCACCCGCATGATGTCGTCCGCGGTAACCGCCTCAATGGCCTCGACTTCCTGGAAGAGTGCGCGCCAATCACCACGCCGGACGTAGTAGTTGGTCAGGATCTGGGCAATTCCCATATTGTTGTCCAACTGGTAAATCAGACCGGCTTTTGCCTGGGTCTTGATCTTTGCCAGTTCTTCTTCAGACACCGGTTCGGTTTTCAGCCGTTCGACTTCTTCGTCAATGATGCGCTGAATATCGTCCAGATCATTGCCGGGTGTGGGAACACCCAGCAGCATCATGAGACAGGGATACTTGGTACCCGGATAGCCGTTGAATGCGCCCACATATGCTGCCACTTTCTCTTCTTTCACCAGCCGCTTGTACAGACGTGAAGACCGGCCCGACCCGATAATCCCTGCAATCGCTTCAAACACCGCGTGATCCGGGTGTGTTTCCGCGGGACGATGATATCCCACCACATAGAGCGGCTGACTGTTCTCATACATCAGCAGGGACCGTTCCACGGTCTGTTCCGGCTCCACGGTCACAATCGGATCCGGCTTTTCACCGGCCGGGATGCGCCCGAAATAGGTGTCCAGCATGGGGATCAGGGTCTCGGGATCCACATCCCCCACAATACCGATGGTCATATTTACCGGCGAATAGTACGTGGTGAAATAGTCCCTTACCTTCTTCCGGGTATACCGTTGAATATCGGACATCGCCCCGATCGTGGGGACATGATAGGGGTGATAAGTGAATGCCATCAGCTGGAACTGTTCGATCATTTTGCCGATCGGGTTGGATTCGGTCCGCATGCGACGCTCTTCCGCCACGACATCCCGTTCCTTGTAGAACTGACGGAAAACGGGATGAAAGTACCGTTCACTTTCCAGGAAGCACCACAGTTCAATTTTGTTGGAAGGCAGCGAATAATGATATTGGGTGGAGTCCGAATTGGTGAAGGCGTTCAAATCCGGACTGCCGTTCCGGCTGATTACCTGGTCAAACTCACCGATATTGGCTGCCGCTTCCGCCTTTTCCTGCAATTGGGAGATTTCCTTTTTCAGTTCCGCAATCTGGTCTTCCGGTGCGCCTTTGTCCTGCAGGTCATAGAGTTTCAGAAACTTCTGGTCGATTTTCGCCATGAGGGCCCGCTCTTTGTCCAGGTCCTTGTCGCCAACCGTCGTGGTTCCCTTGAATGCCATATGTTCCAGCATATGAGAAATACCGGTAATGCCCGTTCTCTCGTTCACCGTACCGACATTCACGTAGGTATGGAAGGACACAACCGGCGCATCATGGCGCTCATAAATCAGGAACGTCAGTCCATTGTCCAGTTTGTGAACCGTCAGGTTCTTTTCAAATTCCGCAACATCGACAGCCGCCGCTGACACCGTCAGCATGAGAACGGCTATCAGTACCCCGATTCGTTTCATCTTCATTCTCCTTTAAGAAAACAAATTGCCACCTGTCGACACCGGAAGACAGCCCGCTCATGCGAACGCCGTCCGAACCGATGCCATTGGATTTCTACACCACCATACGTCAAACGAAAGGAAGGTGCAACGGGTTTCACTTTTTCCGGGGTCACTGGGATAAGAGTAACTGATGGTAGATTTTGGACATGAAAAGTGGGAAGATAACCCCATCCAATGGAGTATTACGGGAAGGCATGACCGGTCTGAAACGCAAGATTCTGAAAAGCGGAACCCTCATCACCGGTGGCACCATGGTGTCCCGCATGCTGGGGTTTGTCCGGGAGATTCTGGCCGCCGCCTACTTTGGGGGCGGAAAACTGTATGATGCCTTCGTTGTTGCCTTTACCATTCCGGCCCTGTTCCGGCGGGTGCTGGGTGAAGAGATGTTTGAGCGGGCTTTCATGCCTCCCTTTGAACGCCTGCGTTCTTCCGGACAGGAAGGGAACGCCCGTCGTTTTCTGTTCCGCCTTATGGTGGCCCTGTCTCTCATCCTGGTGGTGTTGACCGTTGTTCTGTTCCTTTTCATGGATCCCCTGGTGGGGATGCTGGCGCCCGGAATGGATGCACTGACCCGACAAACGGCCGTCATACTGGGCCGTCAGATTCTTCCCTTCCTGGTCTTGATCAGCTTCTCCACATTTGCAGGTGCCATCCTGCTGTTCAGCGATCGCAACCTGCTGTACAGTCTGGCACCGGCCGCCATGAACGTCGGTATAATTGTGGTTCTGGTTCTGTTCCACGAAACCATGGGAATTACCGCCATGGTGATTGCCTGTGTGGCGGGAGCGGGTGCGTTTCTGCTGGTTCAACTGCCTGCTGTGTTTCAGATCATCCGGAATATCCGTCATGAACAATCGGACGAAGAGGGGTCTTCAATCCGGGGTTCCATGCGCGAAGGACGGCGGATTTTTCTGAGCGCCGTGGCCAACAAGGGCACCGAAGTGGTGGACAAAATTGTTGCGTCTCTGGTGGGCGCGGGTGCCATCTCATCCCTCTGGTATGCGTTCCGGGTCATCCACCTGCCATTTGCCATCCTCGGCCTGGCCATCTCCCGATCGATTGCTCCCGAACTGTCCCGGCTCAGGGGAAGCCGGAATTACCGTGATTTCGGTCATGTCATTCACTTCGGCATTGATCTGAATCTCTTTCTGCTGGTTCCGGTCACCGTTTTCTGCCTTTTTTTCAACCAGGAAATCATCGCCCTGTTCTACTACCGGGGGGCATTCACGCTGGAAGCCGTTCAACGGACCTCTCTCGCATTCCTGTTCTACTCTCTTTCACTGGCACCCATGGGACTCGTGGTACTGATGGGCCGGATTTTCAGTGCATTTGAAAACAACCGGGCTCCCATGAGGGCCGCGATGCTGGCTGCTGTACTGCATGTGACGTTGGATTTCATTCTGTACCGGACACCCCTTAAACAGGGTGGCATCGCATTGGCCACAGCGCTCAGCCAGAGCACCCAGGCACTCCTTTTGTTCTGGGCATTGCGTCACTATCCCATCAAACTGCGAGCTGCCCGCCTGCTGGCATCTGTCAGCCAACTGGCATTTGCGCTGGTGATATTTATCGGCATTCTGGCAGCCGCCAAATGGATGATGCCGGTGACTGTATCGTTCGTTCCCCTTCTGCTGGGTCTGGGGACAACGGGTGCGCTGGCATTTGGACTGTATGGACTGGTCGTGTATGGTTTTCTGCGCACCCGTGGCGGGCGAACGTGTCGCGTCGTGCTTACGGGTGGGGGCACGGGTGGACATGTTTACCCTGCACTGGCGATCTATCGGACGCTGTTGAACCGGAACATGGTGTCCGAAGTGCGATACTACGGGGTAAAAGGCCGGGCCGAAGATGAAATTGTTCCGCGATATAACATACCGCTGGTCCACATCCCGTCCGCACCGATTGCCGGCGGCTCCCGTCTGCAACAGATCACCGGAGCGTTGACCATTGTCAGGGGAACACTTACCGCCATGGGCCGCATGATCCGTTACAAACCCCACCTTGTGGTGGCCGCGGGCGGATATGTGGCCGCTCCGGTTGTGTTTGCGGCATTCCTGCTGAAACCGTTCCTGAAGGTAAAAATCGTGGTAAACGAACAGAACCTGGTGCCCGGCCTGCTCAACAAGGTGGCTTCTCTGATGGCCGACGTGGTCCTCGTGAATTTTCGGGAATCCGCCTATTTCATGTGGAGCAACCGGTCCGTGTACACCGGATATCCTGTTCGGGAAGCATATCTTCAACCGTCTGCCCGTCCCCTTGAACTGCGCAATCGACTGGGTATCCCCGAAGATGCATTCCTGGTTGTGGTATCCGGCGGATCCATGGGGGCCCGCGCCATCAACCGGGCCCTGACCCAAACTCTGCCAAAACTGTCTGAAGAGCGTGATCTGTATATTGTCCACAGCACCGGTCTGAGCCAGACGGAATACTACGATGCGTGGCAGGACACCGTTGATCGCCTTCAACTGCATATGGGAACGTCCTTTGACAGTGAATCCGGAACGATCTCCCGATCGGACGGGACCGTCTGGTATGAGGTTCATCCTTATCTCCATAACCTGTACGACTATCAACGTGCGGCAGACCTGCTGATCTGCCGGGCAGGTGCCGGGTCACTTGCGGAAGGGCTGGCATTGGCAAAGCCGCTCCTGTTGATTCCCAAGCGTGGTCTTCCGGGAGACCATCAGGAATTGAACGCCATCAGCATTGCGGAACAGAATGCGGCGGACGTGATTTTTGAACGGTACGATTCGGACACACTGACCGACCGGATAGATCCGGACGAACTGGCCGCAGCCATCCTGCGATGGAAGGGCTGTCCGGATGAGCGCGAAACCATGGCCCGTACCGCAGGACGGCTCTTCCTGAAAGACACGCCGGAACGAATCGCGCGAACCGTTCAGATGACACTGGCCGGAGAGGAAATCGAGCCGGATACATCCATCGTTGAACCGCGCTTTGTCCGCTTCCAGCGGACGTTTGACAATCTGATCAACTTCCTGGATCACAACGCCAGTCAGTCCCGCGACAATCTCTATTTTCGCTTTTACAGCATCAAAGTAGATGAATACCTGACCGCCCGTTCCATGCTGACCGTCAATAAAGGCATCAAACTGATCGGTTCGCTGAAACGGAGCGACCTGTATCCTTATCTGCTCGATAACTTTGACCGGTTTGCGGGCTTCCAGAAACGGAACGCGCTTGCTGCTCTGGTCAAAGCAGATCGGTATGACGAGCGTTTCGAGAGCATCATCCTGGCCGGCCTTCAGGATGGCTATTTTGAAACGCGTCGGGAAGCGATCCATCTGTATACCCGTTTTCATGCCCATCTGGCAGACAAGCAGGATATGCTGGACCGGATCCTGTATCTGCTGAACCGCCCTGTAGAAAGCTTCGAAGTGCGAATTGCCGCCATCCGTGCAGCTGTCCGGTTTCTGGATCAGGACCGTTTTCTCCAGCAGACAAGCCGCTTTCTCTATGCTCGGAATATCCGCTACCGGGAAGCGCTGCTGGAAGCCGTTCAGGACGGACTGGCCCTGGGTCGTTTCACGGATCGAAGCGCATTGCGCCAATTCCTGAAACGGATGC
>DAINNF010000026.1:0-23567 GCA_036736005.1 Acidobacteriota bacterium | reverse complement strand
ACCCTTCTCCACACCAAACAGTTCGGCTTCCAAAAGTGATTCCGGCACGGCCGCACAGTTAACGGACAGAAAACGGGCATCCCTTCTCGGACTGTTCCGGTGTATCGCTTTGGCCACCAGCTCTTTGCCGGTCCCGCTGTCTCCGGTAATCAACACGGTCAGATCGGTCGGGCTTACCTTCTGGATCATCCGTTTGACTGCCTGCATCGGACGGCTTCGTCCGACGAGTCCAGCGTCATCCACGTCCTGAAGTAACTCCCGCTTCAACACCGAAACTTCTTCGCGCATCTTCCGGTTGCTCAGAATCCTGTCCACAACAATCCGAAGTTCCTCGATATCGAAGGGTTTGATCAGATAATCCTGAGCACCCAGTTTCAGGGCCGAAATGGCGGAGCCGGTTGTGGCATACGCCGTAATAATCACAACATCTACGCTGGAACCACTCTCCCGCAGCCGCCGCAGTAAATCAATCCCCGACATGCCGGGGAGCTTCAGATCGGAGATGACCACGTCATACTCACAACCGCCTTCCATCAGTTCCAGTGCTTTTTCCGCCGTCTCCACTGCATCCACAACCCGACCTTCTCCGGACAGGGTCCGGTTCATAACGGTCAGCAGACTGCTTTCATCATCCACCAGCAGTATGTTCCAGTGAGCCAAAATCCCCTCCGGTTCTCTGATCATGCCCGGCCAGTTTCAATGCCACCACAAAACATGCCCCTCCATGGGCACTATCTTCCACCGAGATGGTACCACCCACCTCTTCCACAATCGTTCGGGAAATCGAGAGCCCCAGTCCAAAGCCTTTCGCGAATGTGGAGAAGTAGGGTTCAAAAACACGGTCACGCAAATCCTCCGGCACACCGGGGCCGGTGTCTGCAATCTGCAGCAGTACCTTCTCATCCTGCAGTTTCACACTTACATGGATCTCCTTCCGGTCTCTGTACTGCACGGCTTTCTCTGCATTCTTCAGCAGGTTCCAGATCACCCGCTTGATCTTGCCACGATTGCAGCATCCGAAATATGCTTCCCGATACACTTCGGGCCCGACATGCAGGATAATCTCATCGGATTTACCCTTTTCAAACAGGTTGATGACTTCACCTACCAGTGCATTCACATTTTCCACGGTTGCCGAATCCTGTTCATCCTTGGCAAAACTCAGGAAATCCTGAATGGTCCCGCCAAGACGCTCCAGTTCATCTTCAATGATCTGAAACAGTTCGTCGGGCTGGTCTCCACCATCCGAACTCTCCTTCAGTAACTGAACGGCACCGGTAACGGAGGCCAGCGGATTTCGGATTTCATGAGCGATCCCCGCTGCCATTTCGCCCAGGGACATCAGGGAATTCCTGAACCACATACTGCGTTCCATCGCCTTCCAGTCGGTCAGATCCTGAAATACCATCAGAATCCCGATAAACTTCCCGTCCGCATACATGCGGGTCAGGTTCATCCCGATTACCACACCGTTTTCAAAGGTATACTCCATCCGCTGAATAACGTCGGGTTCCGAATCATCCCAGAGTTCCCGTATGGGAATGAGGTCATCCAGCTTTCGGCCCAAGAGCGCATCAGGATCCAGCATGCCATGCCGCTGTACAAACTCCCGTACGCCATGGTTGGCATATGTGATGCGCCACGCTTCGTCCGTGGTCAACAGTGCGCTGGGAATGGCGTCTACAATCCGGTTCTTCAAGCGGGCCAGTTCTTTCAGTTTCCGCTCCTTCACGGCTACCTGGCCGGTTAACCGTCGTATCCTTCCGGACAGCAACCCAATCAGCAGGGAAACCAGAAGCAATGCGACAAAATTTACGGCAATGATATAGGACAATTCTTCCTCGGTCATTGCACGAAGCGTCGTCTGGGGAATGACCCCGGCAAACTGAAACACCAGCGCAGCGGAATAGAATCCCACCGCCGTCGCAGACAGAAGGTGCAGACTGGTCCTGTCCAGGAAGAAACCGGCATAGATGATGAGGATCAGATAGAGAAACTGGAATCGGCTCTCGTGTGAACCTGTCAGGTAAACCATCAGCGTAATAAACAGCACATCTCCGATCAGCAATACCAGATATACACGCCGGACCCGAAGAACCCAGAGAATTGTATTGACGACCAGGTAGGCACCGATAACGTAAGCGGAATGGAGTGCCGCGACTCTTCCCGGTTCCAATGCGTCAACCAGAATAACGACGACAAGGATGACGATTGCACTGACCACACGGGAAAGATAGAACCGCAGTGGCTGATCATTCATAAAGCCCCTCCCCGGTCAGGAATCCATCGGAACATACTCCGGGGCCGGACAGTTCATCCCGGAACAGCAAACACCTTCCGCTGTCTTACTCCACCAGCTGAATGAGCTTGAAAATCGGCAGATACATGGAGATGACAATGCCACCGACCAGTCCGCCCAGAACCACGATCATGACCGGTTCCAGCAGGGACATCAAACCGGCCACAGCTGTGTCCACTTCGTCCTCATAGAAATCGGCCACCTTGGACAGCATGGCATCCAGTGCACCGGTAGCTTCACCCACGGATACCATCTGGGTAACCATGGGGGGGAAAACCCCTGAGTCCTTGAGCGGGTCCGAAATCGTCTTCCCCTCTTCCACCGACTTGCGGGTCTCAATAATGGCATCTTCAACAATCGCATTACCGGATGTCCGCGCCGTAATGAACAATCCTTCCAGAATGGGGACACCGGAAGAAACCAACGTGGAGAGCGTTCGGCTGAAACGTGCCACCGCAATCTTACGCAGAATCATGCCCAGAATGGGCAGCTTCAGCATGAACCCGTCAATCGCATGGCGGCCCGTATCCGTCTTGTAGAACTGACGAATCCCGAAAATTGCCAATCCGATGAAGATAATCAGAACCCATCCGAAAGAAACCATGAACTGAGACATGGCAACAACAACCTTCGTGGGAAGCGGCAGGTCCGCACCCAGGCTGGTGAACATACCCTGGAAAGCCGGAATCACTTTCCAGAGGATCACCCCGACAATCAGCAGCGCAAAGGTCAAGATCGTGATCGGATAAATCATTGCCGACTTGAAGGCTGCTTTCAGTTTGTAGGCCTTTTCAATATAAATGGCCAGTCGCTGCATAATGATGTCCAGAATACCGCCGGCCTCACCTGCGGCAATCATGTTGACATAAAGATCATCAAATACTTTGGGATGCTTGGCCAGTGCATCTGCCAACGTACTGCCGGTTTCCACATCCTCCCGCACCTGGAACAGCGTTTTCTGAAACAGCCGGTTTTCCTGCTGAGAAGCCATCGCCTCCAGGCACTGAACCAGAGGGAGTCCAGCATCAATCATGACGGAAAACTGTTTCGTGAAAACGGCCAGATCTTTGGTCGATACCTTGCCGGCTCCGATTGAAAGACCACTCAGCCCACTCTCTTTTTCCCGGATGGCTGTAACAATGATGTTCTGTTTCCTCAAGAGGGCGATGGCTTCCTCACGGAATTTGGCCTTGATTTCTCCCGCTCGGGCCTCACCGGACCGTGTTCTTCCGGTATATTCGAAAAGCATACACCCCTCCTGTTATTTACGTATACTTGATTTTTGGATTTCGTTTGGGCTGTTCCTGCGTAATCGGCACCTGATCCAATGCGCCGACACCACGGTTCATCATATCAATCAACTCATCCTTGTTGGACGACCTGGCCACGGCCACTTCCCGTGTCAGTTTACCCTGGAAATACAGACTCGCCAGTGACTGGTTGAATGTCTGCATGCCGTGTTTCAACTGCCCTGTCTGCATGCTTGCATAAATCTGGTGGATCTTGTCCTCCCGGATCAGATTGCGAACAGCCGAATTGGGAATCAGCACTTCCATTGCGAGACAGCGCCCCTTCCCGTTGGCCGTGGGCAACAGGCTCTGACAGAGGACACCTTCCAGCACGAAAGACAACTGTGTGCGTATCTGGGTCTGCTGATGTGCCGGAAAAATATCAATGATACGGTTGATTGTCTGCACCGCCGAATTGGTATGCAGTGTCGCAAAGGTCAAGTGCCCTGTTTCTGCAATGGTCAGTGCCGTCTCCACCGTTTCCAGATCTCGCATCTCACCCACCAGCACCACGTCCGGGTCCTGTCGGAGAGCAGCTCGCAATGCACGGCTGAATGACTTGGTATCCGTATGGACCTCCCGCTGATTCACAATGCAGCGCTTATGAGAGTGCAGGTATTCCACCGGGTCCTCAATGGTGATGATATGTTCGCTCCGTTCGCCGTTGATCTTGTCCAGCATGGCGGCAAGTGTGGTGGACTTACCACTACCGGTAGGTCCGGTTACCAGGATCAGGCCCCGGGGCAGCCCGCAGAGATTTTCCACTGCTTTGGGGATTCCCAACGTCTGAAAACCACGAATCTCATACGGGATCAGTCGGAATGCGCCAGCAACGGCACCCCGCTGATAGAACACATTGGCACGGAAACGTGCCAGGTTTTTAATACCGAATGAGAAGTCCAGCTCCAGCTGTTCTTCAAACCGCTGTTTCTGGGAATCGTTCAGGATCGAATATATCAGTTTCTTGGTGTCCGTCGGCGTAAAGGCCGGCAATTTCAACGGAATCAGCTTACCGTGGATGCGAACCTGGGGCGGCGAATTGGTCGTTACGTGCAGGTCGGTCCCACTCTGTTCGACCATGGTTTTCAACAGTTGCGTTAACGTCACATCCATATCGGCATCCTCCCGTTACAAAACCGTTTCGCGCAACACTTCTTCAATGTTGGTCAGACCGGCCTTGATCTTAATCAATCCACTTTTCCTCAACGTAATCATGCCTTCGCGCAATGCCTGATTGCGCAAGTCGATTGCGGTGGCACCGCTTAGGATCAGCTCCCGGATCTCATCACTGATCTGCATCACTTCATACAGACCGACTCGACCCTTGTAGCCTGTTCCGTTACATCTGTCGCACCCACGCCCATTGAACACCTTCACTGTTTCAGATTCTTCTTCGCTGAAACCGATGTCCAGAAGTGCTTTCTTGGGCATACTGATTTCTTCCTTGCATTCAGAGCAAACCCGTCGCACCAGTCGCTGGGCACAGATCAGATTGACCGAGGTAGCCACAAGGAACGGCTCAATTCCCATGTTCATCAGACGGCTGATGGTGCTGGGTGCGTCATTTGTATGCAATGTGGACAACACCAGGTGACCGGTAAGTGCCGCTTTGATCGCAATTTCCGCCGTTTCGAAGTCACGGATCTCACCTACAAGGATAATGTCCGGGTCCTGACGTAGAAACGAACGCAACGCTGCGGCAAATGTCAGACCGATTTCATCTTTCACGTTTACCTGGTTGATACCCTTAAGGTTAAACTCAACCGGGTCCTCCGCAGTCATGATGTTTACATCCGGTTTGTTCAACAGACTGATGGACGAATACAGGGTGTTCGTCTTACCGCTTCCCGTGGGTCCGGTAACCAGAACCATACCGTACGGTTTGGAAACTTCCTTCTGAAACTTGTCCAGACTTTCCTGTTCGAAACCCAACTTGGTCATGTCGAGCATGAGTTTCTCGGGGTCGAGGATTCGCATGACCACTTTCTCCCCGAACAGCGTGGGAAGAATGGATACACGGAAATCCAGTTCTTTCCGTCGACCTTCCAGTTTCATTTTCAATTTGATACGCCCATCCTGGGGCAACCGTTTTTCGGCGATATCCAGCTTGGACATAATCTTCATACGGGAGATCATGGCGTCCCGCATCTTCAACGGCGGTTTCATGATTTCATGCAACACACCGTCCATCCGGAAACGGATCCGCATTTCCTTCTCGTACGGCTCCACATGAATGTCACTGGCACCACGTCCCACCGCGTCGGTCAACAGGGAATTGACCAGTCGGACAACCGGTGCCTCCACCGATGAGGCTTCCAGACTTTCGATGTCCAGTTCTTCCTCATCTTCAATGACCTCCAGCTCTTCCTCTTCCACCTCTGCCAGATCTTCCATGACCTTGCGCAGTTCCATAGCGGATTCGGTGCCGTAGTATTTTTCAATCGCACTGCGAATGGAATATTCGGATGCCACCACCGGTTCGATATTCAAATTGGTAATAAACTTGAGATCGTCCAATGCAAAAATATTGGTAGGGTCGGCAATCGCAACCGTCAGGGTTGAACCGGTACGGCTGAGCGGGATAATGGAATAGCGTTGAGCCACTTCCACCGGAACCCGTTTCAAAACATCTTCACTGATTTCGAAATGTTCCAGATTAACAGCCGGAATACCATATTGGCGGCTCAGCAGACTGGTGATTTCGTCATCATTCACAAACCCAAGCTGGGTCAGGATATAACCCAACCTGCCGCCCTCTTTTTTCTGAACGCTCAGCGCTTCATCCAACTGCTTCTGACTGATGAGTCCAGATTCCAGCAGCATGTCACCGAGTTTCATTACCATACAGCGCGCATCTCACTTTCCTTTTAATTATAAAAAGTTTAAGAAAGCAAAGAAAATTTGTCAACCTCTTTATCGGCAGTAAAATTGTTTTTCACCGGGCACATCTAGAAGCGGATGGCCGTACCCGGCTCCTTCACATGAATGGTGTCTACAAAACGGACCTGTCGGCTGCTGGTTCGCATGACCAGGGAGTGGGTCCTCACGCCATCGCCGAAGAACCGGACACCCTTCAGTAGATGTCCGTCCGTCACTCCGGTAGCCACAAACAGGATCTGATCACCGGATGCCAGGTCTTCCGTCTGGTAAATCCTGTCCGCATCCGGTATACCCATGCTGTGCATACGGACCCGGGTATGATCATCCGGAACCAGCAGGCGGCCCTGTATTTCCCCGCCGAGACAACGCATGGCTGCAGCCGTCAGGACCCCCTCAGGGGCACCACCAATGCCCATCACAGCGTGAATTCCGGTGCCCCGGACCGCAGCTGATATACCGGCACTGAGATCGCCGTCCCGGATCAGGTATATGCGTGCACCTGCCTTGCGAACTTCATCAATGAGTGCATGATGCCTGGGCCGATCCAGGATCACGACACTGAGATCACTGACCTTCCGGTCCAATCCCTCGGCAATCCGTTCCAGATTCTCGGTTGCAGACGCCTGAATGTTGACCCGCCCGCGACCGGAAGGACCGACGATAATCTTCTCCATGTAAAGATCCGGCGCATGGAGCAGACCACCTTCTTCCGAAACAGCCAGCACGGCAATTGCGTTGTCCGCACCCGTGGCACAGAGATTGGTGCCCTCCAGCGGGTCCACGGCGATGTCGACCCTGGGGCCGTTGCCGTTTCCAACCGATTCACCGATATACAGCATGGGTGCCTTGTCCCGTTCACCTTCCCCGATCACAATGCAACCCCGTACCGAAATGTCATCCATCTCCTGCCGCATGGCTTCCACAGCCGCCTGATCGGAAAGGGCCTGATTACCCATTCCGACTGTTCGGGCACTGGCCACCGCGGCCGCCTCGGTTACCCGCAGAAAATCGGCTGCCAGAGCATCATGCAGACGCGTTGCCATAAGCTAACCTTTCCCTCCCGCCTGGTAGGCCGGGATACCGGTAATATGCTGACCCAGAACCAGCGTATGGATGTCATGTGTGCCTTCGTAGGTCTTCACAGACTCCATATTGCACATGTGGCGGATGACCGGATATTCCAGTGAAATGCCGTTTGCGCCCAATATGTCCCGACAGGTCCGTGCCGTTTGCAATGCCATGTCCACGTTGTTCATCTTCAGCATGGAAATGTGGTAATGGGCCGCCTGATTCTTGTCTTTGAGCCGTCCCACCTGGAGGGCCAGCAGTTGTCCTTTGGTTATCTCGGTCAACATGTCGGCCAGTTTCTTCTGCACCAGTTGGAAGCTGGCGATGGGCACATCAAACTGAATTCGGGACCCGGCATAGTCAACCGCTGTCTGAAAACAATCCATCGCCGCACCAATCGCCCCCCATCCGATACCGTATCGCGCCTGCGTCAGACACATCAGTGGCGCCTTCAATCCTGCTGCTTCGGGAAGGCGGTTGGATTCGGGGACTTCAACATCTTCAAAGATCAGCTCAGACGTGACCGAAGCCCTCAGACTCATCTTGTGTTTAATCTCAGGAGCGGAAAAACCGGGCATATCACGATCCACAATAAAGCCGCGAATTCCCTCTTCCGTTTTCGCCCACACGACGGCCACATCGGCGATAGATCCGTTGGTGATCCACATCTTACTGCCGTTCAGTATCCAGGTATTTCCCTTCCGGACAGCCCGGGTACGCATGCCGCCCGGATTGGAGCCGAAGTCAGGTTCCGTCAGGCCGAAACATCCCACTTTACGGCCGGCCGTGAGATCAGGCAGGTATCGGTTCTTCTGCTCATCCGATCCAAATGTATGAATCGGATATATAACGAGGGCACTCTGGACCGATGCAAAACTGCGCAGACCGCTGTCTCCGCGTTCCAGTTCCTGGTTGATCAGTCCGTACGCGACATTGGAGAGTCCCGCACCCCCGAAATCGTGCAGCGTCGCTCCCAGCAGACCCAGATTTCCCATCTCCGGGATCAGGTGCTGCGGAAATGTCCCATCCTCATACCATTCCGCAATTTCCGGCTTGACGCGATCCCGTACAAACTCGTGGACTGTTTCGTAGACCATTCGTTCTTCATCGTTCAACAGGGTCGCGATCTGCAGGAAATCCGTGTAGTTTTTCATTACCCAACTCCTGAAATTTTTACCATCCTGATTGATACCGCACAAATGTACTCAGGAACCACCGGTTGCATCGCCGGTGTCACCGTCGTCTGCTTCCTTCTTTTCCTTGATCTTCTCAAACATCTCCTTCAACCGTTCTTCCTTTTCCTGCTGCAATTTACCGGATTCGATATCCTCCAGCTGGGAACGAACCGTATCCCGATGAATGGTCTGAGGAAACTCGGCCAGCAATTTTCGAATGTACCGCGCCGCTTCGTCGTACTGGGTCATGGAAAACAAGGTCTGGGAGAAATAGTAATATGTCAATTCACGTTCTTCCGAGGTCAAGTAACTGAGGTATTGGTCCAGAACACTGCGAAACCGGCCCTCTGCAGCTTTGTACGTACCGGCTTTGTAATAGAAAATCGCCACGCCGAATTCATGCTGAGCCAGCCGGTGCCAGCACAACTGGATCTGTTCCTCACTCAGTTCATTGTAAGGAGAATCCGGATACTGGCTGTGAAGTTTCTCAAATTCAGCCAGGGCCTTGCGCGTGTAGGACTGATCACGGTCAGGACTTTCAACCTGTGCGTAATAGCACATACCCACCATATACTGGGCATATGCCGCCTCCGGATTGTTGGGGAAATAAACCAGATACGACTGGTATTCCGGCAACGCATCCGCCGAACCCGTGGCAAGATCAAAGTAATAGGCATCGGCAAGACCCAGCTTGGCCGCAGGGAACTGACCGGAATTCGGCGCATTGTCAATAATCAGCTGAAAATACTTTCGGGCTGTATAGTATTTCCCGTTGGCCAGATATGCCCGGCCCATATCCAGAATTTCCGCCACCGGGACTTCGCCGCTCTTCTTTTCAACTTCTCTGTCAACGGCTTTCTTGCAGGCCGGCATCACGAGAATGGTCAGTATTGCAATAATGATAAGTTTTCGCATGTGTCACCTCAAGTCCTGTAGTATTCCGTTCAAGCGTTTGAAATTCTGGACATAATCCCCTTTAAAAACAGCCGACCCGGCCACCAGAAGGTCCGTTCCCGCACGGGCTACCGACTCTATATTGTTTTCATGAACACCGCCATCCACGGCTATCGAGTAAGACAGTCCTTCTTCCTTGCGGATCCGGTCCAGCATCTCGATCTTCTGCATACAGTAGGGAATAAAAGACTGTCCGCCGAAACCGGGATTCACCGACATCACCAGGACTGTGTCCACCAATGGCAGAACCAGTTCCAGTGACTGCACAGGAGTTGCCGGATTCAAAGACACCCCGGGCTTCGCACCCAGTTCCCGAATCCGTGCAATCAACCGATCCAGATGATGGTCCGCCTCCACGTGTACATAAAGAATGTCCGCTCCCGCCCGAATAAACGACTCGGCATATTGCGCCGGCTCTTCGATCATCAGGTGAACGTCGAGGCAAACCCCCGGCACGGCCCGACGAACGGCCTCCACTATCATTGGGCCAATGGTAATGTTGGGTACGAAATGCCCGTCCATCACATCTACATGGACCCATTCCATTCCGGCCTGCGCCAGTGCCTGAAGCTGCTCGCCCAACTTCGTAAAGTCTGCGGACAGGATAGATGGCGACAAAATCGGATTCACAAGGCCTCCCGCTCCACAACCTTCAACGTTACGATGTCATCGGCCACCATCATGTGACCCGGAAGGGGATACTGTTGCTTGATAAACAGGATATTCCGGTCCTCTATCTGATTGGCAAAAGTCTTCACGATGTACTGCATATGATTGCTGCGCAACAGATCCTCAACCTCCGTCAACGGACGCATGGTCAGATCCGGCATCACATAACGGACCGGAAGTTCACCCTCACTGACCAGAAGCTTAATCCGGTTGTCCACAATACCGGAACCTCCGGCCGCCGGCGTCTGGGCAATTACGGTACCGGCAGGACGCTTATCATGCATGCGGGCGATACCGGTCAATCGCATCTGATAACTTCGTACAACCTCCGCCGCTTCTTCCACATTCAAACCCGTAAGATCCGGGATCGATTCCTTTCGGGAACCCCGGCTCAGGATAATCTCCACCTGCCGTGCAAATTTTACATGGCTCTCCGGAGCCGGATCCTGAACAGCTACGGCACCCCGGGGAACAAAATCAGAATAAACACTCCGTTCGGATCCCACTTCGGATTTCAGCCCGGCTTCAGCCAGCTTGGCCCTTGCCTCCGGCAACGGTAAACCGATTACATCGGGGACAACGACAATATCGCCCCTTACTGCATCGACCAGTGTCATCCAGGTAACCGCTGCGAATACGGCCCCGCATATGGTCACAAAAATACTCAGATACAGGGTTTTCCGAATCCAGGGTTTCTTCAGCCATTTCATCTTCTTCATAACGAGTCCCAGTATATCCAAAATTGGGCATGAAGACAATTGACGAAACGGTCTCCCGCTCCTCAGCATAACTGAATTGAACGACACTCCCGTTCTGTGCTATAGTCCTTCAATTGGAGGGTAATGTGAAACGAGTGATTCTGTTGGCGTTGATCTCATCCATGTGGTTCTCCTGCAGTCCCATGAAAATGCCGGAAATGCGGGAAATAGGCACCAAGAACCGTTCTCTGGTACTCTTTTTTTCCAAGAAAGTGACCGAACCGATTCAGGTTGTCATCGATCGGAAACCAGTTCCGATTGTCGCCCCTGCAGAAGGCACCCGGTTGCAGATTTACAATCTGGAAACCAGGCGACACCGTCTCGAAATCCGCTCCAATCATTATATTTTCAGTCACCCGCTTCGCTATGTGGATTTCGATCCCGAAAAGGGGCATGTCGTCGAGATTGTCGCCGTGATTCAGTATTCAGATGAAACAGCTCCGGACACCGGACAGAAGAAAGCCGGATTGATGCGACGGTTATGGAATCGCCTGACATTCTGGAACAAGGAAACCGGAGAAGCGAAACGGATCGATACGTCAGCCGTTTACGGTGAGTTCAGCGACTGACACGGTAACAACATTCATCGTTCAGGCCCCTCCCGTTCCGGTTGCACGCCGGATGAACGCACGAATCGCTTTTCGATCGGGTTTGTCTATTGACATGAATCGAACACCCATGCCCGGAACCTGCCAGACATCCTGACTGTCTGATTCCACCACAACCCTCATCACTTCTCCGACAACATGGATGGTCGGGATGATACCCGGAAGATTGAAGCAAAGCGCAAGTTTGGTGCCCACCGGGTAGGGTCTTACCGTTTCCAGGAACAGGCCATGCTCACTGATATCTGTTGTGAACAGGACATCACTGTCCTCGTCAATCCGATAGTCCACCTGAATCTGGAACGGCAGGCGGATTCCGCTTCTTTCTGGCATAAATCTATGAGTGGTCCTGGTGCCGGCGATTCAGCCGGTCATCAAAATCCCGTTTCAGGATGATGTTTCGTCCGGATACCGCTACCAGACCCTGATCCACCATTTCCCGTATCATGCGGGTAACCGTTTCTCTGGAGCTGCCGATAATGGAAGCGATATCACTCTGGGGCAGCCGTTCAAACACAACGCTGCCATCAATCAACACACGCCCTTTGTCCGCTGCTTCCCGCTGGAAATAACGGCCAAGCCGATCAAAGACATCCAACGCAATCAGATTGGTAATCCGTTCATTGGCAGCCCTGAGCCGTCTGGACATAACAGCAAGAATTGCAGCGGCAATTTCCCTCTCAGGCAGAATTTCGCCGAGGAAATCCTCCCTCGAAAGACGAAGAAGCCTGGCTTTACTTAACGCAATCACGTTGGCCGATCTCGTTGCACCGTCCAGGAGACTCATTTCACCGAAGAACTCGCCGCCTTTCAGGGTTGAAAGAATGATTTCCTTTCCTTCCGACGAAATAACGGATACCTTCACGTCACCGGCCAGGATGATAAACAGCGCATCTCCGGGTGCATTCTCGGAGACAATCACCTGTCCTTTGTCCGCCTCCTGTTCCCGGCAATGCGACAGGACATCTCGAAGGTGCGCATCATCCAGGTCGGAAAAGATGAACACATTTCGGATTACATCCAACCTGTCCTGTTCAGTCATTCATACTCCCGTCCATATCTCCCTGCCCTGACCCGGTTGCGATCAGGATTGTGGCAATGGCATGTTTGAACACAAGCTGTTCCGAACTCCCGCTCACCAGCTGTACCGTAAATCGGTCAAAGGCTTTAACCTTCCCAACCAGTTTCTTGCCGTTTACCAGGTAAATGTGAATGGCCAGTTTCTCGCGCCGGATACGATTCAGGAAGTCATCCTGAATATTGATCGGGGTCTGCTTCGTTTCCATCTGTCTGTTCCTTGTTTTGGTCGTTCAGTTTCATGGTAATAAAATTGGAAATTTCTTCAACCGGAATCTGTCCGCCATCAAGATCCACATCAAACCAGTGGATCGGTTCATCCCGGAACCATGTCAACTGGCGTTTGGCGAAACGGCGTGTATTCTGCTTGATTTTGCCTACCGCCTCTTCAAGAGAATCTCGACCATCTATCACGTCCATCAACTCTCTGTATCCAATCGCCTTGAATGCATGGTAATGGGAAGAACCCGCCTTCCGGTATAACCGTTTCACTTCATCCAGCAAGCCGGCCGCCATCATTTGATCCACCCGATCTTCTATCGCTCGGTAGAGTGCTGCGCGGTCCGCTCGAAGACCAATCAGGACGAACCGGACATCGGGCAGTGGTCGCTCCACACATCCCCAGAGGGAGGACAGGGACTTCCCGCAACTGAAATAGACCGTCAAGCCCCTGATAATCCGCTGTCTGTCGTTTGCCGAGATTCCCGAAGCAAACTCCGGGTCCACCCGCTGAAGCATCAAATACAGATACTGGAGACCTGCGCGCTCAACCGTTCGGTTCAGGGAATCCTCAACCGTCATATCCAACCTGGGTTCATCAAAGAAACCGTTCAACAGCGCCCGAAGATAAAGACCTGTCCCTCCCACAACAATCGGTAACCGGTCCCGACCCAGAATGTCACGAATAACCGGTACTGCAAGGGTCACATAATCGCCTGCGGAAAACCGCTGAGAAACATCACAGATGTCGTATAGATGGTGAGGGATGCCCGCGCGGGACGCGATAGAAGGTTTGGCTGTTCCAATATCCATCCCCCGGTATACCTGCATGGAATCACCATTGATGATTTCACCATTGAATGCGCCCGCCAGCTCCATCGCCAGTCTGGATTTTCCGGTAGCCGTGGGCCCGGTGATCAGTACAACTGTATCTCTCATGTTCACGTGTTCCTGTTCTTGCCGTTTGTTGCTTTATCTGACTGCCAGTTATACCAGCTTATCACACTGTTGCCGTACGCATCAGGTCATTTCGGCCCGAATAGTTACTGAAAATCGCCTGTCCACAAAAAATAGATGTAAATGTTGACTTCCCTCAATCTATCCCTTACACTTGCTCCCTGACATGAAACACGCATGGAGGAGTTATGGCAAATCATAAATCAGCAGCAAAACGGGCAAGACAGTCAATCAGACGGCGTTTGAATAATCGTCACGCCAAATCTGAGATCCGTAGCGCTATGAAAAAGATGAGAAAATTTGTGGACGAAAATCAGATTGATGAAGCACGTTCATACCTGCCGCAGCTGGTTTCGCTGGTTCAGCGAAAAGCAGACAAGGGTATTATTCATCGGAACACCGCTTCCCGGTATGTTTCCCGCATCACCAAACTGATCAACAGCAGCAACTGATTCTTCGCACATGGCCTTGATAACCCGCGAGAGAGGGACTGGTCCCTCTCTTTTTTTGGTGCGTCAGTTAAGGGAGCAAATATGAATATGCCCCTGGCGGAGTGGATTGGCTACGGAGCCTCTATTCTGGTCGTCATCTCCCTGATGATGAGTTCGATTGTCCGACTGCGCTGGATTAATCTGGCAGGTGCCGCCTGCATGACCGCATACGGAATTCTGATTCATGCCGTTCCCGTTTTCCTTCTCAACGGATTCATTGTGATCATTGATCTGTATTATCTGGGGCAGATCTATTTTGCAAGAGATTATTTCACCATCCTCCAGCCCCGAATCGAGTCCCGGTACCTCAAGCGCTTCCTGGAGTTTCATCAGCAGGAAATCGAACGACATCTACCGGAATTCAACGGTCGGATTCCGGACAATGCCATGAGCTTTTTTGTCTTGCGAAACATGGTACCGGCCTGCCTTTTTGTGGGTGTACCGGAAGGGGATTCCCGCCTGAATATCATCCTTGACTATGTCATTCCGGAATACAGGGATTTCAAGATCGGCCGCTTCCTGTTCGAAGAACATCGGACATTCTTCCCCAGTTGCGGGTTCACACACCTGGTCACAACTGCCGGATCCAACCGGCATGCCGCCTACCTGAAACGGATGGGATTTACCGAAACCGAAGCGGATGGATCAGCCCGTCAGTTCGAGAAACTGCTTCCGGAAGAAACCGACACGCCCTGCCCGATGCATCCGGACTGCTCCTGTGGGTCCGCCCCGGAAAACCACTCACGCTGAGCTGTCAGAACTTGAACACCAGATTGACCGTGGTTACCGCATCCGTGGTACCCTTACCCTCCACCGGCAGATTCTTGTACTGATGCTCGTAGGCAACTTCCACAGCCAGTTTGGCGTTGATGGATGAGTGATAGGACAACACGCTGGCCAAACGGAAGTCTTCCCCGTTGGACAAACTCATGCGGCTTTCATTGCCGAACTTCACCTCATTGTGATCATTCAGTCGCCAGGCCACGTCCAGTTCCATATAAGCGGCCATCCGGCTGACTTCTTCAGGCCCTTCCGTCTGAAGCCGGGTTTCCCTGAACCCCTCGACACCCAGGCCGCCCTCGACGTGCAACGGACCGCCCTCGGTCAGCGTTCGGCTGAATCCGGTTGCCAGCGAATAGTTCTGCTCGATGCCGGCGGGCTCATTCTTCAGCCATCCCAGAGTCGCAAAAATGCCCCCTTTGTCCCAGATCCGAAAATCGCCTTTCAGCGAGAACTGATACCGTTCTGCTTTTCTGTACTCGTCCCCGGTCTCGCCGTCCGTGATATCGGTAAAGAAAAAAGATGCGTCCGTGTCAAACCGCAACTTCCCCGTTGTAAACCGCCAGGCCGCTTTCAGATTACCCGACGTACTTTTTGAATTGCCGCTGATCGAAACATATCCCAGTGCAATCGAAAGACGTTGTTTGTTTGCCTTTCCAGGTTCGGCTGGTGTCGAAGCCTCAACATCGTAAGCACCGCAGACAACGATCATCAGCAGTATCCAACGAAAAATGCCATTCATCCAGCTCTTTGGATTGTAAACGCTGAGCAGCCGGATTCCCGTCTCAACTTGACTGGGTTCCACATGGCCGCTCAGGAACTTGCACGCTCGTCCAGGCGTACGGAGACAATCTTGCTGCATCCCGGTTCCTCCATAGTCACACCGTAGAGATAGTCCACCATTTCCATCGTCGTCTTGTTATGTGTAACAATTACAAACTGGACCCGATCACGGTATCGACGGACGAATTGCCCCAGTTGAATCACATTCGCCTCATCAAGGGGAGCGTCCACCTCGTCCAGCACGCACATGGGGGAGATTCGGTATTCAAACATGGCAAACAGCAGGGCCAGTGCAGTCAGTGCTTTTTCACCCCCGGACATAAGGGTTATGCTCTGAATTTTTTTGCCGGGAGGCTGCGCAAAAATCTCAACACCGGTCTCGAGGGGGTCATCCGGTTCCGTAAGCGTCAAGCGACCGGATCCTCCACCGAACAGCTGTGAAAAGACCTCCTCAAATGTTCCACTGATGGCGTCGTATGCCTTCATGAACAGGTCCCGTGTTGTTTTGTCAATCTCGCGGATATCCCGTGTAAGGTTGGAAATAGAAGCGACCAGGTCTTTTCGCTGCTCTTTCAGAAACTCGAATCGCTCTTCGTGCTCCCGGCATTCTTCAATTGCAAGCAGGTTCACGGCACCGAAAGCGTGTACCTTTCTCTCCAGCTTTTCAACCTCGATCTGCAACGCCTCATCATCTTCCACGGGCTGGGGGTCCGGTGGTATTTCGTCCTCAAACAGTTCCTTCAGCTGAATCACAATGTGGTTGCGTTCACTTCTCAATTCAACCAGCTTCAGGTCCATCTGTTGTTCCAGATCACGAACACTGCTCTCATCCCGTCGATGGCCGGTAAGTTTCTGTTCCAGTGCCAGCAGTTCCCTTCGCTGACCGTCCAATTCCTGTTTCTTTTCCGTCAATACCGCATCAATCGACCGATATTCATCCACAACCGTGTCTGCCTGCTCCCGTGTCCGGGCTATATGTTTCTCCAGGACATTCCGGTTCTCTTTGTCCAGTTCACGGTTCCTCTTCGTCTGTTCCAGATTTTCACGGATTTCCGCTTCCCGCCGCTCCAGGAATTCCAATTCCCGCTGAATACTCTGCAAGGTAGACTGACGCTTCTCAAACAGAATCTTCAAATCACTGAATTCCTCCGAGGCATATTCCATATCCACACGGGCCTTGTCCAGAGATTGCATCCTCTCCCGGCGTTCGTGAATCAGATCTTCTGTTTTCCCCTCAAGATCAGCCAGCTTCTGTTCCAGTTCCACCGCACCGGTCTTCAGCTCCGACACACGGGCCCGTTTCTCCCTGACCTCTTCACCGATTCGCTCGGTGTCAGCCTCCTTGGACACCAGCAGACCCCGTTCACTCTCCAGTGTCGCCTTTATTGAGGACATCTCCAGACGGACATCCTCCCGCTGTTGACGGATTCCGGCAAGTTTATCTTCTTCTTTCTGCAACCGAGCCTTTTCTTTTTCCAGTGCGGCCGTCTCTTTGTTACGGAGGGAACGCTGTTCCTCAAGCCGGGTTTCACTTTCACGCAGTCCCGTCTTAATGGAAAAGAAACCGTGTTCATCACGGCCGCCGACAAAATAAATGCCCGTCTCAGCCAGAAAATAATCGCCATCTCTTGTCAGGTAAGAAGTTCCTTTATTCTCCCCTTCTTCACGATTCTTCACTACCTCTACCCGGCCGAGATAGGACTGGATGTTTTCCGGCAACGGACACTTCCAGTTGAGATGTCCCATCAGTCCTTCAGAGGATGTCGTGCGGGATGGTGTCTTGTCCGGTGAGAGGATTGCGACACCGTTTATTTTGCGTTTATGCGTCAGTTTCAGCAGCTTCTCGAAAGCAGTCCGATCTCTGGGCACCAGTACCTGGTAGAAGCGGGAAAAGAACGATTCCATTGCCGTGTCCATCTTGCCGTCGGTTTCAATGAAATCACCCAGTACGCCGGCGATCAGTTCTTCATGCTCCGTCATCAGTGATTTTACGGCATCACTGAAACCTTCCCGATTGTCCAGAAACCGCTGCATGGAATCCATGTGACTTTCCAGTGAACCGATTTCGATCTCAATTTCTCTGACACGGTCCTGACGGTCCTGGATTGTCTGCTTGCGTTTACCAACGGCCTTCTGTGATTCATCCTCTTTCCGTTTCAGATCATCCAACCGATCTTCCAGTTCGATCAGCTGTTCCTCGCGGGACTTGATCCGTTCCGCAATTCCGGAGACCTGATTTCGGATGTCGTCCAGAATTCCCTGTTTGGCTTCAATATCTGCGCCCAGCTCACGGATCTGCTTTCGCGCAAACGCATGTTCCGAACTGGTGGCATTGCAGGACCGCTCCACTTCCTTCAACTGCCGGTCCGCATCCTGATACGCCTCATCGCGGGTAGCCAGTTCCGTCTTCAGTTGTTCCAGACGTTGTTCCATTTCCGTACGCCTGGCTTCCAGATTCTCCAGGTCTTCCTGAACCAGCTCGCTGTTACGGAGTTCCGACTTCCGGCTTTCTGCCAGTGTTTTCAATTCCTGGTCCATCTGCTGAAAAACCGCATCATACCCGTCCAGCCGTTCGACCAGTTCCCGCAGTTTGGCTTCGGAATGGGAAATTTCGGATTCCAGGCGTTCGGATTTCAACTTGCGGTCAAAGTAGTCCCGATTGAGAACAGATACTTCATGTTCCTTCTGTAGAATTCTGGTTTTCTGCTCTTCCATGCGGCTTTCCATGTCCGCACGGGCAGCAGCCAGACCCGCAAACCTGTCCTGGATATTTCCCTTTTCCTTCTCCGTTTCCCGGATTCGCACATCCTGCTCATGCACACGATGGGCGAGCAGCGCACCCTTCTGTTGACGGTAATCATCCTGGATGGTCTTGAACTGACGGGCCCGAGCAGCCTGCTGTCTGAGTGAATTGAGATTCCGTTTCACCTCGGCGATGATATCTTCCACCCGTTCCAGGTTTTCCTGCGTCAATCGGATCTTCGACTCCGCTTCCTTTTTCTTCATCTTGTATTTGAGGATACCGGCGGCTTCCTCAATCATGAACCGCCGTTCCTCCGGACGGGCATTGATCAAGGTACTGATACGCCCCTGTTCAATGATGGAATAGGATTTGGAACCCAGTCCGATTTCCAGCAGCCTTTCCTGAATGTCTTTGCGCCGGACCCGCTTCCCGTTCAGGCGATATTGCCCGTCCCCTTCCCGAAAATACTTCCGTTCAATCGTCAGGAAACGGTCTTCTCCCTCGGCCGGTTCCAGATTTTCGATTCTCAACTCCACTTCGGCCATGCCCATCGGAGCCAGTTTGTCACTTCCGTTGAAAACCACATCTTCCATGGCTCCGCCGCGCAGATTCTTGAAACTCTGCTCCCCCATTACCCAGAGGATGGCATCTGTAATATTACTTTTGCCGCACCCGTTGGGTCCGACAATACCGGTCAGCCCGGGAGACAATTCAATGGTTGTTTCCTTGGGAAACGATTTAAAGCCGTACATTCGTATCTTACGGATTACATACATAGGTTCTGCAATTTCTCCCACTCGGCCATCAGGTTCTCCAATTTCACTTCCAGTTCACTCAACCGGCCTTTGATCCGTACCACCGCATCCGGATCACGGTATGTTTCCTCCAGCTGCAATGTCCGGTTCAATTCTTCCAATTCCGTTTCGCCGTCCGCAATCAATCTTTCAACTTCCTCCAGGCGCCAGTTGGCACGCAAACGCTCATTCTTGGACAGCTCCGAAGATCCCCTGTTATCCGGAACCGGGGATTGTTCCTCAGCCGATGACGCCGTCCTTTCGGAAACTTTTCCGGTGCCGGTTTCCGTCTTTTCCTTTTCCAGAAACCGGCTCACACCGCCTGCATGCCAGGTTGCCACGCCAGTTTTCAGAGCCAGTACTTCGTTCGCCACCTGGTCCAGAAAATAGCGATCATGAGATACCACCAGCAGACCACCGGTAAACCGGCGGAGCGCCCCGGTCAACCCCTCGGTCAAGGCCATATCCAGGTGATTGGTGGGCTCATCCATAACCAGGAGGTCAATGGGTGTACGCATGAGCGCCGCCAGCCGCAGCCGGCTCCGTTCCCCCCCGGAAAGTACCGAAACCGGTTTATCCAGATCGTCACCGAAAAAATAAAAACGGGCCAGCCATGTACAGAGATCGTCGTGTCGCATATCCGGATCGACACTGAGTATCTGATCGCTGACCGATCCGTCCGGCAGGGGAAGCTCTCCTTCCTGATCGAAAAATCCTACCACAATTCCTTCGGGAATGACCAGACGTCCGTTCAGCGGTTGCAGTCGTTTCCCGACGGTTTGCAGCAAGGTGCTTTTTCCCGACCCGTTCCGACCGACTACACCCACACGGTCTCCCCGCTGAATCAATCGGGAAATACCGGACACAACCGGATCATCGTACCCGACACTCAACTGGTCCATACGAAGCAGCTCCTTGTTCCGCCTGCCGGTTTCCGGGAACGTGAACCGAAAATCACGGAATCTCACCGTGTCCCGGTCGACCCATTCCACTTTATCCAGCCGTTTCAACCGGGACTGCGCCTGCTTGGTTTTCTGCCCGGCCATATTCTTCCGGATAAACGCCATTTCTTTGCGTTTGAATCGCTGCTGCTCCTCATATTCCTTCCGGTTACGCTCACGGGCCTGTTCCAACTGGGTCATGGCTTCGGTGTACCCGCCTTTGAACGACATGGCCTCCCCGCCGTGAAACAGCAGGATCTGTCCCACCGCATTGTCCAGGAGATAATGATCATGGGACACGACAACAAAGGCTGCCCGGGTGTTGGAAAGATAATCCTCCAGCCACTGAACCGCGAAAATGTCGAGATGATTGGTCGGTTCATCCAGCAACAGAACGTCCGGATCGGACGCAAAAACACGTGCCAGGTGAACGCGACGCAATTCACCCCCGCTCAGTTCATTCACCGGTCGCTCTGTCAGTGATTCAATTCCGAGACCCTTCAATATCTGTGAAATACGTGCATCATACCGGTATCCGTCCAGCTTCTCAAATTCCTGCAGCAGACCATCCAGTTCCTGTATTTCCTCACCGGTGTCCCCGGCGTTTCCCGCTTCAATACGTTTGAGCCTTTTTTCCAGCCCCACGATCCGTTCATCTGCCTCCCGAACATACTGGAGCACGGTAATTCCGGCAGCCGGTTGTATCAGCTGTTCCACATATCCCAGACGAAGGCCCTTCCTTGCGGATACCGATCCCTCATCCGGAACGGACATCCGGGCAAGCAGATTCAGAAAGGTGGTTTTCCCGCTGCCGTTCTCCCCCACGATTCCCACCCGGTCATCCCGGTTCAACTGAAACGTGACGTTGGTCAGAACGGATTTGCCGGCAAACTGTTTGGACACACGGTTGGCTTGAACGAGCATTTTCGGTAAAGGGCTCCCGACCTTGGTTTTTCAGCGGCTATTGTATCGGATTTGGGAACCTGTTTCTATCTTGAAGGATGGGAAGCAAATGACAGGATCAATGTTCCTCTGTATCTGTTGTCCCGTTGTATTCCAGGAGTTTCGCCGTATCAAACTGTTGAACAAACCGGTAAAACTCCGGAGCTGGCAACGAAGCGGACAACAGGAACCCCTGAACCTCGTCGCAACCGGCATCCCGGAGGAACCGGTACTGTTCCACGGTCTCCACGCCTTCGGCTACGGTACGCAGATTCAAGTCACGCGCCAGTTGAAAGAGGGTTCGAATCACGGCCCGCGAACCGGATTCCGTCATCAGGTCACGCACGAACGACCGTTCTATCTTCAACGTATCCAACGGCAGCAGGCGGAGATAGTTGAGTGAAGAATATCCGGTACCGAAATCATCCATCGCGACACGAACGCCCATCTGGCGCAGATCAGACAACACGTTGACGGCATGGTCCAGATCGTCCAGCACAGCCGACTCCGTCAATTCCAGTTCCAGACATCCCGGCGGGGCCTGATGCTTGCGGATCAACTCTCCGACCAGACCCAGCAAATCACCCCGATACAGCTGACGGGGAGAAACATTGATGGAGAGGGTCGAAACGTGGAACCCACTGGTCCGCCAACTGACCAGTTGCTGGATCGCCTTCTCCAGCACCCACCGTCCGATGGGGAGAATCAGATCGGATTCCTCCGCCAACGGAATGAAATAGTCCGGCATCACTTTGCCGGATTGGGGATGCTTCCACCGGATCAGGCATTCCGCTCCTTGAATATGGCTGTTCTGGACATCAATCCTGGGTTGGTAGTGCAGAATGAACTCGTTCTGTTTGACGGCCCGATGAAGATCGGACTTGAGCTGAAGATGAATTTCCGATTCTTCATCCATTTTGCTCACGTACTGGCGCCACTGGTTTCTTCCGGCGCGTTTGGATGCCCGCATGGCGGCTTCCGCATGTTTCTGCAGGACATCCGACCTTTTGCCGTTGTCCGGAAATCGTGCAACACCCAGTCCAACCGTCAGGTACATGGAGCCCCGTTCCGTGAGAAAGGGCTTGTCAAACTGGGCCAGCACCCGTCCACAAATTTTCTCCAGATCAAACGCCTCATCCACATCCCTGATCAGTAAACCGAACTCATCTCCGCCCAGACGACCGAATGCAATCCGCTCATCTTCCATTTCCACCAGCCGTTCGGATACTTTTCGCAACAGGAGATCGCCGAACCGGTGCCCATGGGTTCTGTTGATCAGGTTGAATTCGTCCAGATCCAGCATGCCCACAACGACCCCCGCTTCAGACTGTCGGGCCCGCTTCAATGAATCGTTGATGAGGCGGGAGAAATGATTCCGGTGGGGCAGTCCGGTCAAGACGTCCTGTCGGGCCAGATACTGCATGAACTCTTCCTGTTGCTTGTTGCGGGTGATATCACGGAAAATGGCCACCAGACGGTATGGTTCGCCTTCCGGATTCCGGACCGCCATCACGATCACCCACTGGGGAAATTCCATACCCCCCTTCCGTTTGGCCCAGGTTTCACCTTCCCAGTATCCGTTGTCCATGATCTGTCGCCAGACCTGTTCCAGAAAAGGTCTTTCATGTCTGGGGGAACGGAGGATCCGTGGATTCTTCCCGATCAGTTCTCCGGGACCATATCCGGTGATGGCGGTAACGGCCTCGTTTACATAGAGAATCGTTGGAGTCGCATCCATTACCAGAATTCCACTGGGACTTTTCCGGAAAATGGTCTCTGCAACCCGCAGACGTTCAGCGGCAATGTCCAGGTCCGACATGTCTTCCACGAGAATGCTGACGGTCTGTTCACTGCCGAAGGGAACCAACACGAGAGACCAGCGCCCGTAATCTCCCACATGATCCATTTCCAGGGCTCGGTCTTCTGCAAGACACCGCTCAACCACATCCAGCCACTCCGGCCGAATCCGTACCTCATCTTTGTCTGATTCCATCAGGAATTCGAGTACCTCCACCGGACAGATCGCGGCTTCATCCTGTCCGTTCAGGAGAGAAGCGGACAGAATCAGCCCGTCCCGACGTGCCACAAGTACCCGTCGACGGCGAATATGTGCTGCGACATCGAACAGACTCAATGGCAATTC
>DAINNF010000025.1:0-24111 GCA_036736005.1 Acidobacteriota bacterium | reverse complement strand
GCCAGAAGGTCATGCCCGGTCGTTTCAAAGGCAAGAAGGGGGAGGAGGAGAGAGGCATTTACAGGCTCAAGAAAATCCACGAGGCGGCTTTGCTCATGCAAAGCGCACGTCATTCTGATCAGCCATGGATGCTCGCATCCGAATGGTTGTCGGAATGATGTGCGGGAGCGGGGCTGTGCCCCGCGAACCGCCTAAGTGGATGCAGCAAGTGTGTCAGTCGGGCTCAATGCAGATTGTGCAATTCCAGAACTATCGTTCGGGTACAGGATCTTCAATCGGGGGATCGCCGTAGAACGGATTGCAGCGCAGTACGCGCCATGTCGCCATCGCCGAGCCTTTGATGAACCCGAACCGCAGCAGCGCCTCCCGCGCATACATGGAACACGTGGGCGTAAACCGGCAAGGCCGGTACCCGGCGTCTTCCGCCAGCGGCCGGGAGATATTCGCCTTGTACCGGTCAATCAGCCACACCGTGCCCCGAACCAGCCGCTGCGCGGCCGGGGGCCGCGTACCGTCCAGCAGCACGAACAGGATGAGCCCGGTGGCCAGCAGCCAGGCCACAAAAAAAACGGGGGGTTTCCCCCCCGTCCGCTTACGCTTTTCAGCTGAACCAGCGTTCGGCATACATGGTAATGAACGGAATCTTGACCCGTTCTCCCTTCACGGCCCGAACAATCAGGATGATGTGATAGACCAGAACACCCAGCCAGAAGAACAGCTGCAGGATCGCAATCAGGCAGCCGAGAATCGGAATCATACTGATTACCATCAGCACCACCATCAGCACGATCTCCGCAATGAACAGGGTCAGACCCTGGCGGGCATGATACTGGACAAAATCATCTTCCTTTTCCGCGAAAAACGGAATCAGTGACAGGATACCCAGGTATGCCAGCACCACCATCAGGACATTCACTTCTCCCTGGGGTGCCTGCGGCGGCTCATTGCCGGCCGGGGGCGGAGGAGGTGAAGTGTCTCCCGCGGGGGGGGGAGGGGGCGGTGCCTGAAAGTCACCATTGTTA
Source organism: Acidobacteriota bacterium (assembly GCA_036736005.1). GTDB lineage: Bacteria > Acidobacteriota > Holophagae > Thermotomaculales > Thermotomaculaceae > DAINNF01. The sequence goes on along the minus strand of DAINNF010000025.1, from coordinate 23,089 downwards.
CCTTCAGCAAACGTCAACACAAATGCCGTCATAATACGCTCCTTCATTGTGAAGTAATTACTGGTAGCATACAGAAATCCCGCTTTTTCTGTCAACAAAAAACGTTTATAATAACCGGATATGCAACCTGTTTCGATCGCCGGTGTTCGTGCTGTCCGGCGCAACGGGAAGATACAACGCAAAGCAGCGAAACAGTTGAAATGGAAGGGGTTATGAATAAGCCGCTGATTATCCAATCGGACCGGACCGTCCTGGTGGAGGTCCAGAGTCCGGTTTATCCGCAGGTACGGGATTTTCTCGGGGTGTTTTCCGAGATGATCAAATCCCCGGAGTATATCCACACCTACCGGATCACACCGATTTCCCTGTGGAACGCGGCATCGCTGGGGATTCCGTTTTCAGAAATTCTGTCCTTCCTCAAAACCTACGCCAAGTATCCCATCTCCCCCTCACTGTCCAAAGAACTGGAGGAGGAATTCCGTGCATTCGGCCAGGTGGTCATGCGCCGGGACACCAATGATACCTATCTGGAGATTGAAGACGACACCATCTATCGCCGCGTGGCCTACTACGAACCCCTGTTTCCGTTCGTAACCGGCCGCACTGATGGCCGGATTTCCATTGATCCGGCAGCACGGGGGGATGTAAAGCAGACCCTGATGCAACTGGGATTGCCGGTTCGGGATGTGGCCGGCTATGAAAAGGGAGACCCGCTGGATATCCGGATCCGACCGGATAAACTTCAACTCAGGGCCTATCAGCAGGAAGCGGTGGATATCTTCCATGCCAACGGGACCGCCGAAGGCGGCAGCGGTGTGATCGTGATGCCCTGCGGTGCGGGAAAGACCATCGTCGGCATCGGTGTAATGGAACGGGTGGGCATGAACACCCTGATCCTCACCACCAACACCACGGCCCTGAAACAGTGGAAGCAGGAAATGGTAAACCGGACGACCCTGGCGGAATCGGACATCGGGGAGTATTGCGGGGAGAAGAAAGACATTCAGCCCGTGACGGTCGCCACCTATCAGATTCTGACCTATCGTCGATCCAGGCAGGACCCGTTCCGGTATTTCGATATCTTTGATTCCCGCAACTGGGGACTGATCATTTACGATGAAGTCCATCTGCTGCCGGCGCCGATTTTCCGCACGGTATCATCGCTCCAGGCCAAGCGCCGCCTGGGACTGACGGCCACACTGGTCCGGGAAGACGGAAACGAAAAAGACGTGTTCGCCCTGATCGGACCCAAGAAATATGATGTCCCCTGGAAAGACCTGGAACGGCAGGGCTTTATTGCCGAAGCCAGTTGCGTGGAAATCCGGGTTCCCCTGGCACAGTCCGAGAGTTATGCCTATTCCATGGCAAACAACCGCCGGGCATTCCGCGTGGCATCCGAAAATCCCCTGAAACTGCCCGTGGTGGAACATCTGCTGAAGCGCCACAAGAATGAACATGTGCTGATCATCGGCCAGTATCTCAAGCAACTGAAAGAGATCGGCCGTCAATTTGACATCCCCATCATCACCGGGTCCACCCCGCAGAAGGAACGGGACGAGTTGTTTACGCGCTTCAAGAATGGCGATATCAGACACCTCGTGGTGTCCAAGGTGGCCAATTTTGCCGTCGATCTGCCCGACGCCAGCGTGGCCATTCAGTTGTCCGGAACGTTCGGTTCCCGTCAGGAGGAGGCCCAACGCCTGGGACGGGTTCTGCGTCCCAAGAGCGCGTCCAACCGGGCACTGTTCTATACCCTGGTCACCGACCGGACCGTTGAAGTCAATTTTGCCCGCAACCGCCAGATTTTCCTGACGGAACAGGGATATCGCTACAGCATCGAAAATGGAGAAGCCCATGGATTATCGCGATCTGCTGAATAACCAGCCGCTGGAATACCTACGGAACATTGCAGATTGCCGTGATATTCCATGTTCATACCTCAGTAACGGAAATGCATCGGACGACAATCGGGACATTATCGTCAAGACATTGCTCGTACAACTGGAATCAGAGGAAAATATCACCCGAACCCTTTCCCGTCTCTCCCACGGGGATCATCACCTGTTGAAACAGGTGATTCAAACCGGCCGGGATCATCCGGAATCCGCACGGGCCCTTTCCGACTATGGCTTTTACCTGACAGACGAGGACGGAAATGCTTTCTGGCCGGACGCGCTGACCGGTGCGGTCCGGAATCTGGAGCCCGTTCAGTGTGGTGTGGCCACGCCGGAGGAATCGTCCGCCAGCGGCTGTGCTTATGCCGCATATCTGATGCTCCTGAACGGTTTTCTGATGCGGAAACTGAAATGCCTGACCAATCAGCAGCCCGGCAAACGGATGGCTGAATGTCTCTGTGACCGGCTGCCGGTTCCGGTTTCCGCCGGCAATCTCACCGTGCTGCATGAATTCCTGATGGGAACCGGTCTCCTGCTGGAACCGGACCAGAGTGGCGTACCGGCTGTCCCGGACGAAATCGCGGATGCCCCGTTCTTCTACACCAACCTGTTCAAATATCTGCTTTCCGGCGAAGCCGGTCCCGTTATGGAACAGATCGGTCACGCTTCCGAAGGAGATCAATCCGTCATCCTGGATCGGCTCCGCATGGATATCGAGGAACCCCTGTGGGAGACGCTGATCATGGCGGACGCCATCAAGCCCCTGACCGGGGACACCTTTGTGATGACCGACCTCCTGAAGCAGTTCTTGTCGGAAAAGGCCGTCTCGGTGGCCTTCCGGACCGAAGAGGAAGCATCTTTCTATGTGGTGCCCGGTTTCCGGATGATCGTGGACCGGCACGGCCCCACCGAAATTCTCAATACCCTGATCCGGATCGCGCAGCTGGAACAATTCGACCATGTCTATCAGTTCGTGTTCAATACCTGCTCTCTGATCCATGCCCACAAACAGGGGTTCTTGGAAACGGACATCATCGGATTCCTCGAAACCCACGCACCGTCCTGTCCGGATGACCTGAAACGATTGATCCGGGACACGTTCGACCGATACGGCGAGGTGAAGATCTTTTCCGGATACCAGAGTCTGTGCAGCGACCAGCCGGCCATACTGGAAAAGATCCGGACCCATGAAGAGATCCACCGCTATATTCACGGCGAACGGGACGGGGAACTGATTCTGGATCATGCCAAGGACCCCAGGGAAGTCCAGCGGCTTCTGGTGGAACTGGATTATATTCCGGAACTGGACATCAATCATAATTACCGGCTCATTCACCGGGAGGACATGACTGAAATCGCCCGGTTTCTTTCCATTCTCCGCAAACAGCTGCGGAAATCCGCCGGCCCGGACTCCGATGCTCTGATTGCCCTGTTTGAGAAGCTGAGGATCCAGCCTGAAGAAGCGGATGAACCGCCGGCCGAACCGCTGGCCGGAGAGACAAAACAGACGCTTCAGATCGAAAATCAGGGTACAATGAATCTTGATGATCGAATGGAGATTCTACAATTTGCCATGAGCCAGGGATACCGGATCCGGGTCAGGTACAAACAGAAGGGAACCGATTATATGGAAGACCGTCTGCTGACACCCCGCTATTTTGACGGTGATTTCCTGGTGGCGTACTGTGACAACCGGAAGGCCGAGCGCCGGTTCAATGTGTACCGGCTGGAGCTTTCCGCACTCATCGTGGAGGACTGACCGTGAAACACTTACTCATCCTGCTGATCAGCACCAGTTTGCTTGCCAACCCCTTCGAAATCAAGCAGTTTCAATCATTCTCCGATCTCGAACAGGGAGAACTGACCGGAACCGGTCTTCAGGACGACGGACGGATCGTCATGATGCCGGCTTTCACCCAACTGGCAGACCTGAACGAAAGCTATATCTGGGACGCCTGTGAACTGAACGGCACCATCTACGCAGCCGCGGGCGAAAAGGGGAAAATCTACCAGGTACCGGTGGCCGGCGGCACCGCCACCCTGCTGACCCATGTGGAAGAAGGCACCATTTATGCAATCGCCCCATTCAACGGCAAGTTGATCGCCGGCGTGTCACCGTCCGGAAAACTGCTTGAGGTGGACCCCGCTGACGGGTCCTCAAGGGAAGTTGTTTCACTGGAAGTAAAGTATATCTGGCGACTGGTTCCGGCAGGTGGATACCTGTACATCGCCACCGGATTGCCCGGTTCCGTTTTTCGCGTAGACCGCAACATGATTCTTCAGAAAGTCGGAACCGGCCTGGATACCCACGTGGAAGCGCTTCTGGCGGACGGCAACCGCATCCTGGCGGGAACCCATCCACAGGGGTATGTGATGGAACTGGCATACGGGAAAGAACCCTATCTGTTGACAGACACCCCGTATGATGAAGTCAAGGACCTGGCCATACTGGACGGCAACCTGTATGCGGCCTGTTTCAACGGGAAACCGGAGAACAACCAGAATCACACCAAGGTCAAACCGGCCCGGACGGTTACCACGCCGGAAGAGCTTCGGGGAGGGCTTGTGGTCATCAACCGCGACAGCATCCCGGAAACCCGCCGGGACTTCACGACCATGGCTCCATATGCCGCCTGGACAGCGGGCGATCATGTCCTGATCGGCACCGGGCACAGCGGGAAAATCCTCCAGTTGGGTGACCGTGCCATGACCATTGCCGGTGAAGTGGATTGCGGACAGGTTGTCCGGTTCTTCCGATCCGGCAACACGACCCTGTTCTGCACCGCCAATCCCGGACGCATTTATCGCGTGGAAAAGGAATTCAAGCTGGACGGCACATACACGTCCGTCCCGTTTATAGCAGACCATCCGGTCAACTGGGGCCGGGCATATATGGACGTGGACACCCCGCGCGGTTCACGGGTGGAATTTCATGTACGAAACGGAAATTCCGCCTCTCCGGATACCACCTGGAGCCCATGGCAGATGGTCAAGAACGGAGACGTTCCCCAATTGAAACCCAGCACGGGTATCCAGTGGCGTGTGCGCCTGATCAGTCAGGATCCCACTGTCTCCCCGTCCGTATCCGGGTTCACGATCTACTACCGGTCTGTCAATCTGCCACCGCGGATTGAAACAGTCCGGCCGTTGCCTCCAGGCATCTGGGTTGGAAAGGACGCTGAAGCGGATTCCGATCTGTACCAACCCGTTCAAAGTAAGGCCGCGCTGGAATCGGTCAAGGCTCCGGACAGCAATCTGAAAGTCGGCTACAAAACGGGGATGCAATCCATTCAGGTGGACGCAAAAGACCCCAATGATGACCGTCTCCGTTATACGTATGCCGTGGTGGATGAAAACGGCCGACAGACGGTTCTGGAAGAAAAGGGAAAACGGTCCATTTACTCTTTTCACGCAGCCCGTCTGCCGGAAGGACGGTATCGCTGCCGGGTTACGGTTTCGGACGACCGGGAAAACCGCCCGCAATCCTTCTCAGACACAAAAGAAAGTGAATGGTTTGTGATTGACCGGACCGGTCCCGATATCCAAAGTGAAGCGCGTCAGGGGAATCGGATCCGTTTTTCCGTCAGCGATGGTGGGTCCTTCATTGAGTACGTGGAGTTTTCCACCGACGGAGGAGAAACGTGGGATCCGGTATGGCCCGCCGACGGGATTCCGGACAGCAGACGTGAGTCTTATACATTGACACTCGCGGATCCGGCACCGGTCCTGATACGGGCATGGGATGACCACGGAAATGCGGGAACAGCACTGATACGGTGAGGAAAACATGAAATTCAAACGCATTATTCTGATCATTATGGATTCCGTCGGAATCGGCGCCATGCCCGATGCTGCTGATTTCGGAGATAGTGGAGCGGATACACTGGGGAGCATTGACCGCCAGCGGGGATTACACCTTCCCCGGATGGAGACCCTCGGGCTGGGAACACTGCGTTCTTTTCAAACCATCAAACCCCGGTTCCAGGCGGGTGCCTATGCCACCACCATGATGGAATGCTCGGCCGGTAAAGACACCATCACCGGCCACTGGGAATTCATGGGGATCATCCAGGAGCAGTCCTTCCCCGTCTATCCAAATGGATTTCCGGACGAACTGATGGACCGGTTTACCCAAGTCACCGGATATGAAGCATTGGGAAACAAACCCGCATCCGGCACCGCCATTATCCAGGAACTGGGTGCCGCCCACATGCAGAGCGGAAAGCCCATCGTGTATACGTCAGCCGATTCGGTATTCCAGATTGCGGCCTGCGAATCGGTCATGCCGCTGGAAGAGCTGTACCGCATCTGCACTGCGACGCGTGAGCAGGTGACCGTGGGGAAACATGCGGTCTCCCGGGTGATTGCCCGACCCTTTGTACAGACGGGAGACGGATTTGTACGGACCGAAAACCGGAAGGATTATTCGCTGGAACCGCCTCATCCCACCGCGCTTGATCTGCTCCACGACGATGGACTGGACGTGGGGGCGATCGGCAAGATTGAAGACATGTTCAACCGGAGAGGCATCACCCGATCCATCCATTCTCATAACAACGCGGAAGCATGGAAAGACCTGACCGGCATGTTGGCGGATATTGATTCCGGTCTGGTATTTGCCAATTTTGTGGATTTCGACATGCTCTACGGCCACCGCCGGGACGTCCAGGGGTACGGGGATGCCCTGGAAGCATTTGACACCGGACTGAACCGGTTCCTGGATCAGGCGGTTTCCCCTGAGGATCTGGTGCTGATCACCGCGGATCATGGATGTGACCCGGCCTTCAAAGGCACGGACCATACCCGTGAACGGGTTCCATTGTTGGTCTATTCTCCCGGCCTTGACGGATCAGGGAACCTTCCGGAGCGGACCTGCTTTACCGACATCGCCGTCAGCATTCTGGACAATTTCCGCATTGAGCATCCCTTCCCGGGACAGTCCTTTCTGGGTGAACTGAAATGAGCCGGGAGATGGATGCCCTGTCCCTGATCCAGATCAAGCGGGACGGAGGCGAATGGACGGATGAACAGATCCGTTTCCTCGTTTCCGGTATCACAGACGACAGCATACCCGATTACCAGGCGGCAGCCCTGCTCATGGCGATCTTTATCCGGGGCATGAACCGGGACGAAACCCGGAGTCTGACCGAAGCCATGATGCAGTCCGGACGGACACTGGACCTTTCCGGTATTTCCGGATTCACCTGCGATAAGCACAGTACAGGCGGTGTGGGGGACAAGATTACCATGATCATCGCGCCACTGGCCGCCGCACTGGACGTCAGGGTACCCATGTATTCCGGCCGCGGGCTGGGGCACACCGGCGGCACCATTGACAAACTGGATGCGGTTCCCGGTTTCCGGACGACATTGAATCCGGATGAATTCCTGCAGTCCCTGAGGGACATCGGCATCGCCAACTCCATGCAGACCGACGATATCGCGCCGGCGGACCGCCGTCTCTATGCCCTGCGGGACGTGACCGGAACGGTGGATTCCATTCCGTTGATTACCGCCAGTATCATGAGCAAGAAACTGGCCTGCTCAGCCAACGGACTGGTACTGGATGTCAAGTTCGGTACCGGTGCCTTCATGCGGACGGAAGAAGCGGCCCGGGAACTGGCTGACTGGTTGATCAGTATGGCCCCCATCCGCAATATCCGGGTGTCCGCACTGATCGACCGGATGGACGACCCCCTCGGACACATGGTGGGGAACGCACTGGAAATGAAGGAAGTGATTGACGTTTTGAAGGGGAAGCCGGTTACAGACCTGCTGGAAGTCAGCACAGCCATTGTCCGGGAAATGCTGATCCTGAAAGGGGAATCCGGCGATCTGGAAGACCGGATCCGCGAAACGATCCAAAACGGAAAGGCGCTGGACAAGTTCCGGGAATGGATCACATACGGCGGCGGGGATGCTGCCGTCATTGAGCATCCGGAACGGTTCCCGCAGGCATCCGAACAAACACCGGTTTACGCCGATTCGTCCGGATCCGTGGCCGAAATCGACTCCCGTGCCGTCGGCATGGCCTCCGTGTATCTGGGCGCCGGCAGACTCCAGAAATCGGACACCGTAGACGCAGCCGCCGGGATCGAACTGCATGTGAAGCGTGGAGATCCGGTTAACCCGGAACATCCCGTCGCAACGTTGCACCATTCCCGCACAAGGCGCCCCATCAAGGAGATTCAGGAAATGGTTCGACGGGCGTATCGGATTACAGACGGACGGACCGCAGTCCTGCCCCGAATCGTGGATGTGATCCGGGGGAATTGAGAATCAATTTCATTTGGGATTTTCCGCGCCATTCGGTAGAATGGTCCCCGTTATGGAGCACGTAATGAGTCGCACTCTTCGTTATACACGCCAATGGTCACCCGATGACATCGTGGTGTCCGCCGGCTGCATGGAAATCGGAAACGGGCATTTTCTGCTCGCAGCCGGACCGTGCGCGGCCGAAAGTCCGGACCAGATGGACCGGATTGCTGCATACATGAAGCATTCCCCCGTCAAGCTGCTTCGCGGCGGTGCGTTCAAACCCCGAACATCTCCCTATGATTTCCAGGGTCTGGGCGAAGCCGGTCTCGAACTGCTCAGAAAAACGGCGGACGAGCTGGGAATTCCCATGGTCACCGAAGTCACGGACAGCCAGCATTTGCATACGGTGGCCGCGGTCACCGACGTGATCCAGATCGGTTCACGGAACATGAGCGCGTATGAGCTGCTGAAAGCAGTGGGAAAGCTGGACAAACCGGTGATCCTGAAACGGGGCATGTCGGCAACCGTTCACGAATTCCTCAGTGCGGTGGAATATGTCGCCCAGGGGGGGAATCAGCAGATTATCCTGTGTGAGCGGGGCATCCGGTCTTTTGATCCCGCGTTTCGCAACGTGCTGGACCTGAACGCGGTCGTCCATCTCAAACAGGTATCTCCCTTCCCCGTCATGGTGGATCCCAGTCACGGATCCGGACGTGCGGACCTGATCATCCCCCTTTCACTGGCGGCGCTTGCGGCCGGGGCGGACGGTGTCATGATTGAAACCCATTTCGAACCCGAGCGGGCGCTTTCGGACGGCAGTCAGTCACTGGATCCGGAAAGTTTTGAGCGCTGGTGCCGGTCCCTTCGGGACATGGCTGAGAACAGCGGTCGAATCGTCTGATTCGAGGGAGAAGCACCCATGAGTTGGAATCGACTGATTGATCAGCAACCACAGGACGGGAAACGTTTTCGGGGAAACCGGTTCCTTATTACCCTTATCCGGTCGTTTCTCAAACCGCTGACCCGCTTCTATTTCCCGCTGCACGCGACCGGTCACAAAAACATACCCACGGATGGCCCCGCCATTCTGGCCGCCAATCACCAGAGTTATCTGGACCCGGTATTCATTTCGTGCGCACTGAACACCCGGCAGGGGCTTAATACCTGTTTCCTGGCCAAAGACAAGCATTTCGATACCCGCTTCAGACGGTGGTTTGCCCGCAGCGTTCAGGTCATGCTGATCAATCCCCGCACCCGGCTGCGCCAGATCGTGCCCCAGCTGGGGGCGGTACTGAAGGCAGGACAGCATCTGGCCATCTTTCCCGAAGGGACACGGACTCCTGACGGGTCGGTCCGGGATTTCAAAAAGACATTTGCGCTGCTGGCCACTGCAACCGGCACACCGGTTGTGCCGGTCGCCATTCACGGTGCCTGGGAGGCAGCTCCAACCGGACAGAAACGACCGGGTCGCGTGCCGGTGACCGTTCGCTTTCTGGAGCCCATCCCGTCGGTCGGCAAAGAGCCGGGCGAACTGGCAAATGAAGTGGAAACTGCCGTACGCAACAGCCTGGAGAATCAGGACTGAACCCTGCCATCTGATATAATAGACCGATTTTGAAACGGAGGAACGAATGAACTACAAAGTAGCAGATCTATCACTGGCTGATAAAGGCCGCCTCAAAATCCGCTGGGCCGAGTCCCGGATGCCGGTACTCATGGCCCTTCGGGAACGATACAGCAAGACGCAGCCCCTGAAGGGCTTCAAGATTGCCGGATGTCTCCACGTCACCAAGGAAACCGCCGTTCTGGTGGAAACCCTCCGTGCCGCCGGAGCGGATGTTTACTGGTCCGGCTGCAACCCCCTGTCCACCCAGGATGACGTAGCCGCCGCACTGGCCCAAAATGACATTGCCATCTATGCATGGCATGGCATGAATACCGAAGAATTCTACTGGTGCATCGACCGTACCCTGGACGATGATCCCAATCTGACGCTGGATGACGGCGCAGACCTTATTTTCACCATTCACAACCGCCACCCGGAAAAGGCCGGCAACGTGATCGGAGGAACAGAGGAAACCACAACGGGCGTTCACCGGCTCCGGGCCATGGGCAATGCGGGCAAGCTGAAATATCCGGTGTTTGCCGTCAACGATGCCGAAACCAAATGGGACTTTGACAATGTATACGGAACCGGCCAGTCTACGCTGGACGGTATTCTGCGGGCCACATCAGTCCTGATCGCCGGAAAAACCGTTGTGGTAGCCGGTTATGGCCACTGTGGAAAGGGTGTCGCACTCCGCGCCAAAGGACTGGGTGCCAATGTGATCGTCACCGAAGTGAAACCCACCGCGGCACTGAAGGCCACGTTGGAAGGATTCCGGGTGATGACCATGGACGAAGCGGCAAAGCTGGGCGACATTTTTGTCACCGCCACCGGCGTCAAGGACGTCATCGTCAAGCGGCATTTTGAATCCATGAAAGACGGTGCCGTGGTCAGCAACACCGGTCATTATGATTGTGAAATCAACATTCCGGACCTGGAGTCGATTGCATCCGGCAAAACCGAGATTCGCATGAATAATGAAGAGTATACCCTGCCGGACGGCAGACGGATCTTCCTGCTGGCCCAGGGACGGCTGGTCAACCTGGCCGCTGCGGAAGGGCACCCGTCCGAAGTGATGGACATGTCCTTCGCCAATCAATTCCTCGCAATGATCCGGTTGACGGAAGAAGGCAAGAACATGGAGAACCGGGTATACCTGCTTCCGGAAGAACAGGATCAGGAGATTGGTGCACTGAAACTGGAAACCATGGGTATCCGGATCGACACGTTAACCGAAGAACAGAAAGCCTACATCGACGATTACGCCCAGGGCACCTGATTCAGCGCGACAACCATTTCGGCACAAAAAACGCCCGCTTTAAAAGCGGGCGTTTTCAATTGACTACTTGTCTTGCCGGACACCGTCCGGTTTCGATCAGCCTCAGCTGAATCCGGATGTTCCGCAACCGGCTGCAAAACCTCCGGCATGATCCGATCCGCTGTCCGTACCACAGCACCCGACAGCAGACACCTTGCGTTCCACATGGGTACCGCCGCAAACGGTGCAGCTCACATCATTCGCCAGCGAACGGTTCAGCACCAGCAGCTCAAACTCTTCACGGCAGTCCAGGCATCGATATTCATAAATCGGCATGGGTCTGTTCTCCGGATAACGGGTCAGTTATCCATGGCCCCTTTTATAAACTGGTCCAGCTGCGGTTTCGGCATGGCACCGATGGCACGGTCCACCAATTGGCCGCCCTTGAACAGCAGCAGGGTCGGGATACTGGCGATACCATACTGGCGGGCCGCATCCTGATGCTCATCCACGTTGACCTTGGCCACTTTGAGTTTGCCTGCGTACTCACCGGCAAGTTCTTCCAGAACCGGAGCAATCATCCGGCAGGGTCCACACCAGGGAGCCCAGAAATCCACGACAACCGCGCCATCAGCTTCCAGTACTTCATTCTTGAAGGTTGCATCTGTCAATTCAACGATATTGGCCATATTATTCAATCCTCCTTCGGATCTGGTTTCTCGTCCACAGAAATAGGATACGGGAAATGAAGAGAAGTTACAATTGATTACCAGCTGGAAGCAATAGACAGCATATTGCGGTACCGCTCATTCAATTCGTGTAATCGGTGGGCCAGCATATTGGCCATTCGTTTCATGATTTTAAAGCCCGCGTCCCGGTCTTCTTCCAGCCAGGAAAGGAATTTCATTCCATCAAGGCGATACAGCAGTACGTCGGTGTGGGCAATGACCGATGCGGTGCGAACCGTCTGACCCAGTATCGCCATCTCCCCGAACAATGCGCCGGGCCTCAACATGGCAATGGCTTCTTCTTCGCTTTGAATGAACTTGCTGATCCGGACCTGGCCCCGGAGGATAATGTAGAGATCAACCCCCTCGTCCTGCTCGGTCAGCACATGGGCATCTTTCTTCGCCTTAACCGGCTCCAGCATATCGACAATGCGGTCCAGCTGCTTCGACGTCAGACCATCGAACAACTTGACCCGCTTCAGTATCTTGATCGTTATTTCCCGATTCTGCATAGCGCCTGGCCTCCACTACGATATAGAAGTCCGGGTCCGCCGATTCAAAATACCGCAATATCTTCCGGGCATTTTCTTTGACCGACGCCTGGTCTTCAAAATGTGCCGCAATGCGCATCAACTGGTATTCCCGAAAACCCTCCGGCAGTTCCATTGCCAGCGATTCTGCCTCGGAACGGTTTTCAAGTTTCACCTGGTTACGTATCAGAATATAGTACACATATTGACGCATGTCAAAGTGCGCGTTCAGCATGGACCGCGGAACCGTATCCAGGAGCGCGGAAGATGCCTCATAATCGCCCTGTTCCGTCAACAGACGGGCCTTGTTGATTTTGAAGTCGTAGCTCCGTGACATTCCCTTTTTCTCTTCCATCTTTTCAATCAACCGGCTCGCACAGTCCAGGTCTTTCACTTGAAAACAGTGATCCAGGCGCATCTGTTCGCGGGGAGAGGAGAAAAGGTCAGACTGATCCAGATTCTCGAAAAGCCTGTTCAGAGATTCCGTGTCACCGATATACCGGTAGCACATCATGCGGAGATAAAATATCTGGGTGGGAAGATAGGAAAGGCGGGTCTCACTGGTTTCCAACTCATCCAGCACCTGCAGTGCTGCCCGCACTTTGCCCTGTTGCATAATCGCCTGCGCCAGGTGCAACTTGGACAGAAGGAAGTCGGATTTCTTTTCCAGTGCTTTCCGGAACATTGTTTCCGCGGCCGTGAACTGACCGGTGTTGTACAGATACTCGCCATAACTGTCATACGGGTTGGGTTCATCCGGTCGGATAAAGACGTATTTTTCAAATACAGCTTTTGCCTTGTCAGGTTCACCAAGACTCACGTAGAAATATCCCAGTTGATTGAGAATCTGAACATTGTTGGGGAACATATGGTGTAACCGTTCAAAGTAGCCCACCAGTTTGTGCGGATCATCCTCCAGCTGCATGTAGGGCTGCAACAGCAGGTAAAACACTTCCAGTCGGGAAGAGTACTTCTGCAGAAATGTGACCATCTTCTGTTTGGCCTGTTCCTTTTCTTCCGGCTGGTCCGGATCGACCTTCATCAACGCCAGCTCGATCAGCTGTTGCTCAAATGACGTCCAGTGTTCGTCCGGTGTCGCCAGTTTCTTGAACCATGCCGTCTTCTGCTCCCGGCTCACGTCCCCGAAATCAAGTCGGAGCAGAAAAAGGTACGGCAATGGAAAGTCCGGATCCTCCTGGACGGCCATTTCCATATAGTTGCGCCCCTCTTCAAAATAAAACTTCATCAGGGCATCCACACCTTGCTGATAGTAGTCCAGGGCTTTACTGGAGGTGGCTGAATAGTACCGCTCCCGGGTGGCGAGAAATACCGCTACAGCCACGAGTATCAGCACCAGTAATAGCACAAGTACTTTTTTCATGTATCAATTCCCCTCTTAAGCAAATGGTTTGATCATAATCGTCACAATGGTTGCGTCATCCTCCAGGTTTTTACCGGATTTCTGCCGCAACTGTTTCATCAGCTCCGCTGTAAAGGACCGGGCATCCCCGTATGGACAACGATTGACCACCTCCTCCAACTCGCGTTCCAACGGCTCTGTCACGCCGTCCGTCAGAATCACAATGGTATCCCCGGGCTGTACCTCCATCCGGTGCTGGTGATAGGTGACATCCGACACCAGTCCCAGCGGAAAGCGCGGGCTCTGCTTCGGCATGCTTTGAACCTGTCCGTTTCGCACAACAATCGGAGAAGGCATTCCTGCGTTGACCACGGTCAGGTGCTTTTCCTCTTCATCCACAACACAATAGCAGGCCGCCACAAACATATTCGAGCCGCTCTTGTGATACAGCCGCTGACTTGCCCGTGTCATGGTGTCGCGGGGTTCCGTACACACCATGGCCTGTGAACCGATTGTTTCTTTGGCGGCAACCATCATCATGGCCGCCGGGATGGATTTTCCCGCCACATCGCCTATCAGAATACCCGTCTGTCCGGATTTCGGCAGGCTGACATAGTCAAAGAAATCCCCGCCCACAATTTTGGACGGCATGGAAACCCCGTAGGCTTCAAAGAACCGGGAATCCGGATGCCGTGACGGAATGAGGCTCCGTTGAATATACCCGGCAATCTTGATATCCCTTTCCAGTTCCAGTTGATGAGACAACCGCTCCAGCAGTCGCGTGTTGTCATAGGCCGTAATAAAATGAAGCAGCATGCTGTGGACAGCACCCAGTTCTTCTTCAAACAGAATCGTTCTTGTAAAGAGAATCGCCCGCAGCTGTTCCCCTTTCCGGTAAGGAAATGCCAGTCTGAATCCCTGCTGGTAAAAGGGATATAACTCACCATCGGTTGCGTTTTCCAGCAGAAAGAAACGTGAGTCCGGACATTGCCGGGTCAGCTCAATCAACTTTCCGGAACGCAGCTCCCGATAACTGTCGTGTTCGGTATGCACCATCAGGGAAAACCGGTCGGGTACCACTTGTCCCATCAGCTCCAGAATGCGGTCTTCCAGCACCTGGCGATTGGTTACGTTGAGCATGTGCTCCGCTTCGGTCGTCATGGTCTGCTTACGCTGCCGTTCTTTCTGCAGAAAAATGTCCTCCAGCTGGCTCCGGAAAAACTCGTGGAGCGGGTTGAACAGGAACACGATGGTGATGGCAAATCCCATAGAATAGAGATAGGGATCGGTCAGGCTGAACCGGCTGAATGCGGTATTGATCAGAAAGATCAGGATGGCATATACCACCGACAGCAACAGTAAAATAAAAGAATAGAGAAGACTTTTCTTCAATAGAATCTTGATGTTGAAAAATCCAAACCGGTATATCCGGTAAGACAGGTAAACCGGTACCGCCATCAGCGGGATGGAGCAAAGGGCAGCAACATTGAGCTGGTTCTGGTTCAAACCCAACGGTATGCCGAACAGAATAAACGGCAGAATGCCGATGCTGTATACCTTCAACAATCCGGTCTGCTCTCCGGGTGGGGCTTTCTTCCGGGAATACATGAGCGCAGCGATGGACAGCAGTGTGAATAATGCGTATGACAGCCATTTCCAGTTGAAGGGAATCAGAACCCGGCCCATCAGATAGGTGGACCCCAAATCCAGTGCCGCCGGGATAAGCGGCAGCAGATACAGAATCCAGGACCGCCACGGATGGCCCGCCAGTATCGGATTACGCTGGGGGTATACCAGGAAGAAATGCAAAAACAGGACAGGCAGCAGAATGTACGCTGTCTCTCCGGCAAACCGGATAATCAGGTTACTCAAGGGATAGGAATGGGGTCTGAGCAGACAGGTGAATACCAGCAGAAGGGAAAGTGTCAGATAGTAGAAGATCCGGGATTCGGTGCCCAGCGGATTGTTCAGAAACACGATCAGACCCAGCAGAAAGAAGATGATCAGCACAATACCGGCAAGGATATGGAATACGCGAATGGACCGCTGTTTCTCGATCGGAACATCAAATGTATGGACCTGTCCTTCCCGTTCCACCAGATAGGTGGCATCGGGTCCGGGAAGCTTTTCCAACAGGTTGGACACCGTAAACGGACTGGAAATCAGCGTTGAGGAGATGCCCAGCAGCCGGTCGCCGCTCCGGATGCCCGCCACGGCCGCAGGAGAGGAGGGCTCCACCCGGTCAACCACAATTCCGTTAGCGGTCAAAACCGGTGCAATGCCGTCGTGAACGGAGGGTGTGTACAGGTCGTACAGGCTCATGAACGCCAGCAGCAGCGCCAGCAGTCCGACAGCCAGATGGATTTTCCGGGTCATCGGTTCAACTCCATAGCTCCCTTCAATACCAGATACGGGTCTTCAATCAGGCGAACCTCCGGTACCCGCTTCATATGACGCAAGAACGCATGACTGTTCAACTCTGCCTGTACGGCATGCTGCAGCAGGTCACCAAATCCCGCCATTCCACCGGTCAGAAATATCGCCTGTGGTGCGATTATAGCAGAGACAGACACCAGTGCCCGACCGATAAATGTACCCGTGTCCGTTACCGTATCCATCGCATCCGGATCACCGGACCTCACCTGTTCGGATAACGATTCAAGACCGGCAACCGGTGACGGTGCCCGGGCATTATGCCGGCTCAACACCGCCTGCGCCCCGGCAAACGCCTCGACACAGCCCCGATTTCCACAGGCACATCGTGGCCCTCTGGGATCGATCATGATGTGCCCCAGTTCAGCGGCTGCGCCCGAAAGACCCCTGAGCAGACGTCCCTGACTGATGATCCCGCCCCCGATTCCGGTTCCCAGCGTAACCACCACAATCGGATCCAGCCCGCTTGCTTCCGGCAGATGCGAAACCGCCATGGCTGCTGTATTGCCGTCGTTCTCCACGTAAACCGGCAACCTCAGGCGGTTTGAAAGTGTCTGCGCCAGTGGAAGTCCCGGGGACAAACCCAGATTCGTGGCGTGGGTAACCATACCGTTTCCGTCCACATTTGCCGCTACGGCTATCCCGACCCATTCCACGGCATGCTTCCCGGCCAGCCCGGACAACCGGTCCGAGATCACGTCCAGCAGGTCATTGCGCGGAGTCGGTTCGGTAAATGGAAAACCGGCGACAAAATCGCCGTTTTCCGTAGAAATCCCGTATTTGATACCGGTTCCACCGATGTCACAAACCAGTTGCATGCATCACCTTCGTGTGGTCAGTTGTTGACCGGTCAGGGCATAATCTGCTGCGGATCGTCCGTAGTTGCTACCAGATTATACTTCATAAATTCACGGTATGCTTCTCTGTGGCCGCTGGCGTCCCCTACGGTTCCATAAATCTGCATCTGGAGCGAATAGATTTCCGGAATTTCTTTCTTGATTCGTCTGGCCGTGTCCAGCATCTGGAGCGCGTTGTCGTACTCCCCCCGGCGGAAAGCTTTTTTTGCCATGGAAATATAGACATACGGGTTCCGTTTGCGCGCATTCTCGAGTTCTGCCTGAACCTGCTCGTACGCGTGCATATTGCCCGTGCGCTCATATGTGGTCAACACATTCCCCAAGACCAGGTCCGGGAAACGGGCCTGTTGCAGTGCAATTGAAAAATCATGCCGGGCTTCGTCCAGTTTTCCCTGGCGCAGCATCAATACACCGACGTTGTTTCGAATCTGATAGGAATCCGGATAAAGGGAACGGGCAACATGAAACAATGCTTCTGCTTCCTGTTGACGGTTCTCCAGAAGAAGACGTGCCGCCAGATTATTGTAAAACAGACCGGCCGCTTCGATATCGGTCAGGATCGTGGTGTAGTGGTACTCCCGTGGGTTGGGAATAAAGTCGACCAGCACCCGGTTTACACCGATTTGAACGGCCGCGATGATGTGATTGGTATGAATAATGGTTGTCCCCTCTGACTGGTTCCCGATGATGTCTTCCACCAGCATGTAGTAAGCCGTCAGTTTTGATTTGCGGGCCGCACCGATGAACAGGTTGGTAAACGCGAAACAGTTCCCCTCTTTCCGGTCATAGCAGGTGATGGCATCCAACGTACCGGTCGCATCGTAGGTAAATGAATCCTTCCCCGCCATCAGACAATGCCGCAGAAACCGGTAGCGTTGATTTTCGTCTCCCGCTGTTGGAATACAGTCTTTGATTTCCTGTAAGACCCGGGGTGAAAGGTAGGACGGAGGGCGCAGAATAAAATCACGCGTGACAATCAGGTCCGGCGATTCCGTTCCCTCCCCGCCGACCGGGATATGAAGTTCCGGAATGGGTCCCAGTCGTGTTCGCACAGCTTCACTGAATGATTCCGGTTCAAGCGAAATCGAACGCGGTTCCTGATAGCAACCGGCAAGCAACAGTCCCAGCGAGAGAATCAGCGAAATAGAATATCTCATCGTTCACCACCTTTCGCACATTCTTCATACCTGCCGGACTTTACAGAAGTTTCAACGGGTCCGCACCACGGCCCGTGAGCATGATCACGTCAAAATGGTTCTTATCCGCTATAATAACATCATTCATCAATCTGTGAGGAGGACGACATGAGTGATGCAGTAATGTGGTATATCGCCGTTGCCGGTCAGCAGCAGGGGCCGTTTGGCAAGGAAGATATCATCAACAAAATTCAGGCCGGGGAAATCAACGGCCAGACTCATCTGTTTGCACAGGGGGTGACACCCAACTGGACACCGCTCGCACAGGTCAGTGAATTCGCTCCCCATCTGGGGCAGACATCCGCCGCTGCACCGCCCCCCGTTCCGGATACCGGTTCCGGCACTCGTACATCACACGAAATCGATTACCAGATTTTCGGCGACGACCTCCAGTTTGTGGAAATTGAACTGGATCCGGGAGAAACCGTAATTGCCGAAGCCGGCGCCATGATGTTCATGGAAGACGGTATCGACATGGAAGCACGGTTTGGAGACGGCTCCAAGCCCGACCAGGGATTCATGGGCAAGCTGTGGGAAGGCGCCAAGCGAAAGCTGACCGGTGAATCCCTGTTCATGACCTGGTTTACCCACCAGGGTTCGGGAAAGTCACACGTGTCATTCGGCGCACCGTTTCCCGGAAAGGTCGTTGCACTGGACCTGTCCAAAATCGGTGGCGAATTCATCTGTCAGAAAGACGCTTTCCTCTGCGCCGCAATGGGAACGGAACTGGGTATTGCCTTCAACAAGCGAATCGGCGCCGGATTCTTCGGGGGAGAAGGATTTATTCTCCAACGCCTGAGAGGGGACGGCAATGCATTTGTCCATGCATCCGGCACCATTGTCCAGCGGACACTGCAGGCCGGCCAGACACTGCGGGTGGACACCGGATGCATCGTGGGCTTCACGCCGTCGGTTTCCTACGACATTCAAATGGTAAAGAAACTGAAGTCTATCTTCTTCGGTGGAGAAGGGCTGTTCCTGGCAACGCTAACCGGACCTGGTGAAGTCTGGCTTCAGTCCCTGCCGTTCTCACGACTGGCGGACCGCATCTATGCCGCCGCACCGCAAGGTGGAGGCAAACAGCAGGGAGAAGGTTCCGTGCTGGGTGGTGTGTTCAACATGATCGGTGGAGACTGATCCGAATCGGCAAAACAGAAAACGGGGCGGGAAATTCCCGCCCCGTTCTATTTTTCTCGTGAGAACCCGCTCAACTTTCCGCCATGGCCTTCCGGTACAGAGGGGACATGTTCCGCAGACGTGTCACCACCTGCTCCAGTTGTTCGGCGGTATATCGCATATCGTCTTCCGTTGTCATACGTCCCAGTGAAAACCGCATGGAACCGTGTGCCAGTCCATGGTCACGTCCCATCGCCATCAGAACATGGGATGGTTCCAGGGAACCGGACGAACAGGCAGAACCGGTGGATACCGCAATGCCGGAGAAGTCCAGGTCATAGAGAATTGCTTCCCCTTCAATATAGCGGAATGAAATGTTGCTGATGTTGGGCAGACGTTGAACGGTTCGTGCATTGATTTGAATGTGCTCGATCCGTTTTACCACATCCGCTTCAAACCGATTACGTAGCGCCTCAAGACGGTCCCACTCCTGCTTCATGTCGGACATGGCCAGTTCAACCGCCTTACCCAGACCGGCGATATGAACGTTGTTCTCGGTGCCGGCCCGGACATTAAATTCATGATGACCGCCGTGGATCAACGGGCAGACCTTCCGTTTCCGGCGCTTGTACAAGACACCCACACCCTTTGGACCGTAAATCTTGTGACCGGAAAGCGACAGAAAATCCACACCCAGTTCTTTGACATTGATGGGTAGTTTGCCGAAGGCCTGGACGGCATCGGTATGAAACTGGATGTCCCGTTCTTTCAGCATCTGCGCAATCTCGCCGATGGGCTGGATGGTACCCACTTCATTGTTGGCAAACATCACCGACACCAGTGCCGTCCGGTCGGACAACATGGATTCCAGTTCGTCCAGCTTGATGACACCGTTTTCGTCCACCGGCGCGAACCGTACGGTCTTGCCTTCCGATTGAAGACATTTGGCTGTATTCAGGACGGAAGGATGTTCAATTGCCGAGACAATCACTTCGTCTTGTGCCTTGCCGATGTTGCACAACCGGTTACAGCAGGAAATGCCCTTCAAAACCAGGTTGTTGGACTCCGATCCGCAACTGGTGAAGATAATCTCGTCCGGCTCGGCACCCAGGGCATCCGCGACAGTCCTCCGGGAGTTTTCGATGATCTTGCGCGCTTCCTGTCCGTAGGAATGATGGCTGGAAGCGTTTCCAAAAACGTCCATGGCACCGATCATGGCCGCCTTGACATCCTCATGAATCGGCGTGGTGGCGCTATGGTCCAGGTACACCTTTCTCATGCTTCTTCTCCATAATAGTCCCGAATCATCGCTTCAATTACAGGACGGCATCGTTCCCCGCCGCAAGCACCGGTCATCGCTTCCGTTCTTTCGGCAATGACATCCAGATCTTCCACACCATGTTCGATTACATCCAGAATGGCGCTCTTCTTGATCCCCATACAGTGACAGATCACGGGGTCTGGAGCTTCTTCAATCTCTTCTCCCCGGAAATCCGCAACCGCACGGGCAAGGGCGTCCACGGCCAGAACCGAACAGTGGATCTTGTGCTTGGGCAGTCCGCCCAACGCTTCTGCGATTGCCTTGTTGGACACGTCAAGCGCATCCTCTACCCGCTTGCCTTTGATCATCTCGGTCGCAATAGAACTGGATGCGATCGCGGATGCACAGCCGAACGTCTCGAACCGGGCATCTTCGATAATCCCGTCCTCGTTGACCTTTATATACAATTTCATGATATCGCCGCAGGCCTCATTTCCCACTTCACCCACGCCGTTGGCGTCTTCCAATACGCCGACATTACGGGGGTTGCGGAAATGATCCAGCAGGACTTCAGAATACATGCTCATGCAGCACCTCCGAAGCTGAATATAGCGCGAACGGGAAATGGAGTCAAACGGTATAGGGGGCGACGGCTTTCATGAAAGCCGGATCAACCGGTCGAACCTGCTGGGCCTGGTAATCAAACCCCACCATGATGGTCATGGCCTCCGCCTTGAGTTCACCGGTATCGGCATTGCAGATGCGGTAATTGAAACGGTAACTGTGCTTCCGGATGTGGGATATCCAGCATTTCACCACGATCGGTTCTCCCAATGTGATGGACCGGATGTAGCGAATCCGATTCTCCGCCACCACCGAGTTAAAGGACAGGGGGTCCCGGACCACGTCGGTCACCCGGTTCCGAAATCCGATCCGGGCCTCTTCCAGCAGCGTCACATAGGTGGCATTGTTTACATGGCCCATGGCATCCAGGTCCCGGAACCGGATGGTCAGCGGGATATCCATGACTCGGTCCGGACGGGTCCGTACTTCTCCCGGCCAGGAGTTGTCCCCCTTTTCAAGGGCAGCCATCCGGGAAAGCGGAATGCCGGGCTGTGGTGCCGGTGTCCCGCCCGGATCATCCGGATATCCCACACCCAGCAGGCATACCGGCTCCCAGCTTTCCGGAACGTCCGCCACCGCTTTCACGAGCGGAATGTTGATGCCAGCGGACAACCCGACACCCAGTCGCTCCCGGTTTGCCGCCAGGATAAAACTCTGAACCGACCGGCCTGCGTCCAGAACAGCAGTCGCACCGGTGACAAATACGGCAAACACCGCCGGTGCCTTCAACAGTTCCACATCCTGTCCGATCAGCAGTTCTGCATTCAACCGGTCTTTGTCAAGCTGCACGTAGCGCCACCCCGGCTCCTGGACAGCGGCCGTATTCCGGGCTGCTTCCAGCAGACCGGTCAATACATTCCGGGAAACGGGCCGCTCCCGAAATGACACCGTCAACGGTGGCTGGCTCATCAGATCATTCCACACGCCGCTCTCCGTTCAACATCAGGAAGCCCATGATAATGAACAGTATATCCCGGATCAGATCCATGGTGCCCAATGGGCCGTTAACCGAACCGAAACAGCCGCAACTGGTATCAATGCCCCGGATCAGCGCCTGACCCATGGCAACCAGAAACATGATATTCAACAGGATGGCCAGCCAGGCGCAGGTCCGCCGGTAGATTCCCATCAGCAGCATCAACCCCAGTACAAACTCCAGGGAAGCCAACAACAGGGAAAAAGGCGATACCAGTATCTCCGGCAGCAAGCGATAGCGGGCCGTCGCCTCCGCAAAACCATGCCAGTCCAGAAGCTTGGGAACTGCAGCAGTCAGGAATACCGCCGCCAGCCCCAGTCTGCTCAGTTCAGCAATGATTCCTGAAAGGCCGTATCGGTGGAGACGGGATATCCGGATGCCGTCCATTCTTCCATTCCTCCCTCAAACAGGATCAGTCTTTGCTCTTCAAAGTCCAGCGCCAGCAGATCATTGCGGAGAATGTCACTCAATTCACACCCGGGACCGGTGCAGTATACGACAATGCGCGGCACCGATCGAAGCATATCCTCCAGTTTGAAGATGAGATTGACCTTCTCGGTACTGTGAGCCGGAATGTTGATGGCGCCGGGAATATGCCCCTGACGATAATCATCATACGAACGGGCATCCAGAAAAATCACATCCCCGGCTTCGAACATCGCAAGCGCCTGTGAGGCGGTAAGTCCTGCCGGCTTTTCCGGCGGCTGTGGTGTTGCCAACGCAACCACGGCAGCCACCAGCGCCGTCAACAGGCATATCGATATCAACTCACGCTTCATTCGGATCCTCCAGGTTAATCATGTCCCCGCTGGTCATCGAGCCGATGAACGGGGCCAGTCGATCGTAAACCGGTTCAATCCGGTCGCCGAATCGTTCCTGGAGTACAGACGCAATCTCCCGCACGTTTCGTTTGCCGTCAATGGCATTCCAGACGGCGGATCCAATCTCATCCAACTGGATACGGAAATATTTCTTCTGCCTTTCTATCTTT
>DAINNF010000024.1:0-24506 GCA_036736005.1 Acidobacteriota bacterium | reverse complement strand
CCGGGGTACCGGTTACCTGTTTGGTGGTTCCGGCTTCCACGGATGCGACGAACACGTCTCCCCGGTAGACAAATACCACCTCTTTGCCGTTGGGGGACACTTCAAACTCAGACGCTCCCCGGCTGACGGTTTTATAATCAGGCATATCGGCACTGTCCGCCTGAATCTGGATATCCACTTTCACCGGCTCTTCACCGGGGATCAATGTGTAGATTTCACCCCGGTATCCGAAACAGAGTACCCCTGTTTGCGAGATGGTCAGGAAACGGACCGGATGGGTTTTCAGTGACGTCAGTTGATTCGCATCACCGCCGCTCAACGGTCTCGAAAACACATTGAACGTACCGTTTCGTTCACTGAGAAAATAAAGGGTCTTTTCGTCGGAAGAAAGAACCGGGTCCCGGTCCTCCCCGTTGAAATCAGTAAGGCGATCAAAGGTCCCTTCCTCCAGATTCGCCATCCAGAGATCACGGGTGGCAGAGGAACGGTGGTGTTTGCGCCATTGGTTCTCAATTCCCCATTTGTCGATATAGACTATACGACGTCCATCATCGAAATACCGGGCCTTCTCAGCCGGGATGGTCAGAAGCTGAACCGGGCGACCACCCGTTACGGATACCTGATACAGTTCGGGCAAGCGACTGGTCGGGAACAACCGGCTGTCCGGTGCGTCGACCCGCGCCGAACTGAACAGCACCGCCGATCCGTCGGGTGTAAAGTCGGACGGATAGTCGTCACTGGAATGCTCCGTAATCCGGCGGGCCGTGCCCCCTGAAGCGGGCATGACGTATATGTCATAATTGCCCGTACGATCCGACGCGAATGCAATGAACTGACCGTCATGGGACCAGACCGGCATGAATTCATGATCATCACTCAGGGTAAGGGGTACCGCCACACCCCCTGTTGCCGATACCCGGAACAGGTCGCCTTTATAACTGAACACCACCGCCGAGCCATCCGGTGAGATGGCGGGATACCGCATCCACAAAGGTGTTTCGGCAGCAGCCGGCTTAACAAACGCACACAGAACCAGCAGCATGAATAACTGTTTTTTCATGAATCCTCCATTATGCAGGTTTTTCGATACATCCATTGTACGCCATGGCTACAGCGAGAGTTGTCCCAAATAATGACGGATCATGGATTTTGAATGGTAGATAAAGCGAAACAGAAGCGGCGCGACTTAACGATAACTGAAACTGGATCCCCCAAGAAATTCGCGCAGAATCGATGTGGGAGGAATGAACCGTGCATCCAGTGTCTGGAAATAGGAAAGGAACTTCAGGAGCCGCTTGACCTCGGCATACTCCGGCTGATTCTGGTATACCCCCTTGAGCAGGGGCTCCGCATAAATCTTCAACACAGCCAGTTCATACAAGAGCGCCGAGTTGAACATGATATCGGCATTTTCCTGGAACGGGAAAATGTTCCGCTCCTCACCGCGGCGAACCGACGGCCAGCGCCGAAGGGTCTCCAACGCATCATGCCCACGATACCGATGATCCCGTACCAGACGACGCAGCAGTCGGTTGTCGGTGGTGGGAATCCGGTTCTGCCCGTCAATGGAAATCTGGGTCAATGCCGATACATAGATCCGGTACACGCATTCGTCGGAAATGTCCGGAATCAGGTCCGGGTTCAGCCCGTGAATCCCCTCTACAATGATCACATGATCCCGGCTGATCTGGACCGTATCACCTTCCGTAATGGACTTTCCTGAATGAAAATCATATTTGGGAAGTGCGACCGACTCCCCTTTCATCAGGCCATTCAAATCCCGGTTGAATCGATCGATATCCAGTGCATGGAGAGATTCAAAATCATAATCGCCGCTTGCGTCCCGCGGCGTCTTCTCCCGATCCACGAAGAAATCATCCAGTGAAATCGCAAGGGGCTGCAGACCGGCCACCTTCAACTGAACGCCCAGCCGTTTTGCAAAGGTTGTTTTCCCGGAAGAGGATGGGCCCGCGACCAGAACCAGTCGAATCCGGTCCTTTTCCGCGGCGATTTTCTCGGCCATTTCGGCCACCTTTTTCTCATGCAGGGCCTCCGCAATCCGGATCACCTCGTCGCCCTCGTTCCGGTCAATGGCATCGTTGAGACTGTCCACATAAGCCAACCCCAGAATCTCCACCCAGTCTTTGTGCTCCTGAAAAATTTCAAACATCTTGTCCTGCCGGACCACATCCTCCAGATGGGTGGGATCGGTATGGCTGGGAAAACGAAGCAGCAGGCCATCAAAGTACCGGACCACATCAAACACATCCAGCACACCCGTTGAAGGCACCAGATATCCGTAGAAATACCCGACCGTATCTCCAAGATAGTAAACAGACGTATACAGTTCTACACGGTGACGGAACAATCTGGACTTCACATACATGCCTGCCCGTTCAAACCGACGCACCGCCTCCGCGGTTTCCACCTCTTCCCGACGAAACGGAAGGTCGGCTTTCACCAGTTCCTGCATCCGGTTTCGGATCCGATCCACCACCTCCCCGGTGAGTGGTTCGGTGAGATGATCAATTTCACAGTAAAAACCCCGGGAAACGGAATGTTCAATGTTCAGGAAGGCACCGGGATACAGATCGGCCACAGCTTTGTGGAGGAGGAAACAGAGGGAGCGGACCACCATGCGCATGCCGTCCGGATGGGTGACATCAATGAACCGCACCCGTTTGGGTTTGAAAATGTTGTAGTCCATTTCCTTCAACTCATTGTTGACGAGCGCACCCACAATGGGAAAATCCAGCTTCAATTCAAGATCATCGGCGATCTCTCTCAGCGAGGTGCCCAGTTCCCATTGTCCCTGGATACCGGTATTCTCCACACTGATCTCAATCATGCGCTTCATGTTGCCTCCCGGAATATCACAACTGTATTATCCCGCGAGACGGCCCGGTTCGCAAGAGGCGGGAAAATGGGGAGATCGATCACGGAGCGGGGGATATCACAACGGTACTCACCCACCAGATCTTTCCACCCATCAGGAAAAACAGGAATCGGCCGTCCGGGGACACCGAGGGGAAACGGGCCGCATGGGTTAATCCCAGCTTCTCACTGAGATTCACCGCCTCTCCCCAGCCACCTTCGTTCTGCCGATGGCTGATATAGAGTTTCAAATCCGCCTCGTTTTCAGTGGGCCGGCTGGAAGCCCAGATCAGATATCTGCCCGCCGGATCAACGAACACCGTATAGTCTATGCAGTTATCGCCCCGGTTAATGGGAGCGGGAAGATACTCCCGGGGTTGGAAATAGCCGTCCCGAAACGGAATATGATACAGGCCCCGATTCCAGGTTTTACCGGGTTTACCAGCCGTCAGGAACACGTCGCCGTTGCTGGTAACAGAAGGGGTACTGTCCATCCCCGTTGAATTCACGGCGACACCGGGCCAGCGGGGAGTAGACCATCCGCCGTCTTCCCGAATCACATAACCGAGATCCACACTGCCGGCACCGCCGGATTTGGGAATCCCCTGGAACCAGAGCCGTCCGTCCGGTGCAAACTGGGCCGCTGTGGGCGCCCGGACATCCATGGGAATGGTCATCGGTTCGGACCAGGACCCGTCCTCACGCTGAACACGGTACCGGATCGCTGGAGGAATTACCGACCAGCAGATCACATGGCCATCGGGAGAAACCGTCAACGGTCCGTGCAGCCGGTCTCCTGTTCCGGAAATCAGTCCGGGAGCAAACACCACCGGCGTCTCGCCGGGTTCGGTCTGACCGAGATAGGCCCCTGTCAGTGGAACAGGCACCGGGCTCTGAGAAAATGACACAACACTCACCAGTATCAGCATGCATGTCAACAGGTATCGAAACCCGGTAATCATCATGGCCTCCCTGTACATCCTGTTTTTCTATCAGTATCGCATGGACCATCATTCTGGTCAGGTGAGTTTTTTCGGATATTCTCCGGAATATCAGCGGCCCGGTCCGGCCGGCGGCAGGATCAGCACCGGTTTCCCGGAACCGGGCAGATAGGAGAAAGGCGGCATGGCGTCTGCAAGCTGTTTCCGGATCTCCGCCACCTGTTTCAAAAACACCGCCCTGCGTTTCTCATCCAGTCTGGGTGCGGCAATCATTTTCATGAGCAGCGGATTCCGCCATCGGCCCCGGGCATCCCGGACAGCAAAGTGCAGGTGCGGACCGTTAACCCGGCCGGTAGCCCCTGCACGACCGATCACTTCCCGTGCCTTGACCCGCTGACCCTTACGAACTGAAATCCGGCTCAGGTGCAGGTAGTAGGTACGGGTATTGTCCAGGTGTCGGATCACCACGTATCGGCCATCCAGTTTTCCGTATCCCGTATCAATGACCGTTCCTTTCGCTACCGCATAAACGGGTGTCCCGGTCCGGGCCCGATAATCAACACCGTAATGCATGGAATAGCGACCGGTAACCGGGTGGCGGCGCCTTCCGAACGGAGATGTGACGTGAATCCGGTCCAGCGGATAGCGCATGGCGGAATGGACCAGCGCCCGCCCTTTCAGGTCATAATGGCCATTCCACGAAGATGACGGATCTCCATCATCGTAGTAAAAAGCTTCATGAAAACCGGCACGACGTCCCTCGTAACAGGCATAGAGCACCCGGCTGGGAGGAACTGGTTCCCCTTTGTACATCCGGTCCTGCACCAGCACCGCATAGTAGTCGCCCACCCGGGCCCGCGTCCGAAAACTGACCAGACATTCCAGTACCCCCGTTACCACACCCCGTATCCGGTCGGATGCATCTCCTCTGTCTTTCAATGCCTGGTTCAGGGTTGTCCGAATGGTACCCTCCAGCAGCCGCAAACGCTTCGTTGTGGGATATTCTTCCAGCCTGTAAACAAAGTTCCCGGTATCCGGGTCGCGATCCAGACAGTGATGGGTCACCACGTCGGGACTGAAGATAAATCGCTCAATCTGTTTACCGTCATCGGACAGGAGTATCCGAAATGGTTGTCCTGCCTTCAGATAACGGAAGTCCACATGTTCACGCAGGCCATTGACCACTTCCAGTGCCTGCCCCAGACCGAATCCGTCCACGGCCAACAGCGAATCCTCCATCCCCTTTCCGGGCAGAATCTCGCCATTCAGCCACGGTTCCGGCTCGGGTTCGGGGACAACCGCTTCAATACTGTCGGACGGGGTTACAGCAGGTGCATCCGCATCTCCCCCGCAACCGGCCGGCCACAGGAAGGACAGGACAAGAATCAGAATCAAAATGGGTAACCGGCTGGAATAGCCGGACAGTCGTCTTGCTCTAACATCCATAACCATCAGTACGATAGCAGAATCCACGGACAAAGACAACAGCAGAGTGAAGGAAAGACAGCTGGTTCGCATACAACTCCTGTTTCACCTTCCGGTCCCCATCCGTTATTATAGAGAGCAAGTCAGAATGGATGAAAACGGGAGGTTCTTGTGCGTGCACTGTTGATTGCGAATCCGCAGGCCCATAACGGCCGCGCCGCAAAACTGGTTCAACCGGTCATTGAAGCACTGAATGAACAGGGCATTACGGTCGAAGCCCGGATGACCGAAGCAAGAGGTCACGGTATCGACCTGGTCCGGGAGGCGGACCTGTCTGACATGGACGCAATCCTGGCAATGGGAGGGGACGGTACCGTTTTTGAAACCCTCAATGGACTGTTCCGTCGGGATGAACCAACCGGGCTCCCGCTGGGAATTATCCCGGTGGGTACCGGAAACGCATTTGTCCGGGACTTCGGACTGGATAATCAGCAGTGGCGGGAGGCGATCCGGATCATTGGACAGGGAAACCGGCGAACGGTAGACGTAGGCCGATTTACCTGCAAACACGATATATGGTATTTCCTCAACATCATCGGGCTGGGTTTTGTTTCGGACGTCTGTGAAACCGCACACCGATTGAAGAAACTGGGGAATCTGTCCTATTCCATCGGCGTGCTCCACCGGACCATCCGGTTGAATACGATTCCCTTGGATATGGACATGGACGGCCAGACGCTGAAGCGGGATGCCGTATTTATTGAGATCTCCAACAGCCGCTATACCTCCAATTTTCTGATGGCTCCCGAGGCGAAACTGGACGACGGACTCCTGGACGTCACCATTCTGAACCGGGTCTCCCGTACCCGTCTGATCACAGCCTTTCCCCGCATATTCAAGGGCACCCACGTGGAATTGCCACAGGTGGAAACCTTTCAGATTCGCCAGTTGACGATCCGAACAGAAAAACCACGACTGCTCACACCGGACGGAGAACTGCTGGGACAAAGCCCGGTATCCATTCAATGCCTGCCCGGGGCGCTGGAGGTCTTTGCCCCATGACTGTGATCCGTTCCATTCTGATCTGGCTGGCGGGCGGGACCGTTTTTGTCTTTGCTGTCCTGTTTTTTCTGATCTGCACCTTTCTCTTCAAACCGGAAACGTATGATCCCTGGCTTAAAGTCATTGCCCGATTCCTCTTCCGGGTAATGGGGATCCGGGTCACGGTCTCCGGTCAGGAACACATCGATCCGGAACAGACCCACCTGTACATGGGCAACCATGTCAGTCTTCTGGATGTGCCGCTGCTTCAGGGTTACATTCCCCAGATGATGCGGGGTGTGGAAGCGGAACGTCAATTCAAATGGCCTATTTACGGCTGGTTTGTCCGTCGGGCAGGGAATATCCCCATCAACCGCACAGATGTCAGCAAGGCCATTCCGTCTGCAAAAGCAGCCGCGCAGCGATTGCGGGACGGACTGTCCATGGTAATTCTGCCGGAAGGGCATCGGACCCGTGATGGAAAACTCCGCCCGTTCAAGAAGCTGCCGTTTCATCTGGCCAAGGATGGTGGTCAACCCATCATCCCGGTGGGCTTATCCGGACTCTACCGTGTAAAACCCCGGGACCGGTGGACGTTCATTCCCGGGCCGGTTCATATCGCATTCGGCAAACCCATTGATACTGAAACCATCGATTCCCTGGATGTCGAGGCATTGCGGAACCTGGTTCGGGAACGCATCCTTGAACTGATCCGGGAACCCTGATCTCTAGAGAAGGGAGGGAACAATGCCTGTCGCGTTTGTTACCGGCGCCACCGGATTTCTGGGTCAACACATCGTGGAACAGCTGCAGGAAAAGGGCTGGACAGTAACCGCCCTGGTCCGTCCGGGGATATCCGCCGATCACTTGAAGCGACCGGGTATTCAGACCGTCACCGGCGATATTCTGGACAGGGAAAGTCTCCGAAAGGGCATGCCCGAAAACCCGGATGCGGTTTTCCATGTGGCGGCCAGCACCGCCCAATGGCGTCCCATGAATCAATTACAGCATGACGTGAATGTTACCGGGACCCGCAACATGGTGGAAACAGCCCTGGAAAAATCCTGCGGACGGTTCATTCACACCTCCAGCATCGCCGTGTATGGCGTTCATCACGGTCAAATCAGTGAAGACACGCCGTCCAATGCAGTAAAACGGGGTTCCGGTTATATGAAAACCAAGTATCTGGCGGAACAGGAAGTGGAGGCCGGAATCCGGAAAGGACTGGATGCCGTCTTTATCAACCCGCCCCACATCATGGGGCGCTATGACAGAAGAAACTGGGCCAGTCTGATCCGGCTGATAGCAGAAAACAAGCTACCGGGAATCCCGCCGGGGAAGGGTAGTTTTTCCCATGCACCGGCCGTGGCGCGGGCGCATCTCAATGCCGTTGAGAAGGGACAAACCGGTGAACGGTACCTGCTGGGCGGAACGGAGGCAACATTTCTGGAACTGATCCGGGAAGCGGGGCGGCTGTTGAATGTTCCGGTGGGAAATCGTACGACACCCGCATGGATTCTCCGGATGGTGGGCCGTTTATCCGACTGGACCAGCCGGTTGACCCGAAAGGAACCGGAGCTGACGCCGGAGAAAGTTCAACTGGTGACCGAAAACCTGACCTGTTCAGGCGAAAAAGCGCAACGGGAACTGGATTTTCAACCGGTACCCGTAACGGTTATGCTGGAAGACACCATAAACTGGATGCGCCTGGAAGGTCTGCTGCCCGAACAATAACCCGAATCATCCACTCAGTTCAGGCAGACCCAGGATCAGATTCGGATCCGGGCAATGCCGCAGCCATCGACGTGATTCGGTAACCCGTGCCACACCCGGAAAGTCCCCGCGAAACTCCATCATGTCCGAAATAATCTGAAAATGAAGATGCGAGGGCCAACCCCCGTTTTCCGAAGCATCTCCGACAACAGCAAACGGATGACCCATGGGTATGACATGCCCCCTTTCCAGCTGAAAGAGGCTGTGCCGTCCCAGATGGCCGTATAACGTGTAGAAAACGAGGTCATCCAGGTCATGTTCCAGAATAATGGTCGGCCCGTAATCCAGGGCCAGATGATTATCCTGGATGCTGTGAACAGCACCGTCCAGCGGTGCCAGAACCGGAGTTCCCGGCGGAACCCAGATGTCCACTCCCAGGTGAAGGGTACGGGGTTCTCCGTCCCGCTTGAACAATTCGCTTTCATAAACGGACCGGTTTTCGCCGTAACCGCCTACCGCAATATGAGCCCCTTCATCTGAAACGATCCGGCGGATTACCTCACCCAGTGCATCCGGATCGGTCACATCGACCCCGGCCAGTGCGGGATTATCCGCTGAAAAATCCAGCCGACACCGTTTCACCTGATCCAGGTTCGGGATGACCGGTGAAAACTGCCCGGTATACCGGGCAAGAACATTGCTTAAAGTTGTCATTTGACTCCAACACTCGCTTTCTGTTGATACCCATCTTGATTCCGGCTCTCTCCGGAAAGACCATGTACCCTCATTCTCCCTGTTTCCCATTGTGTGTCAAGCCTGACGCACAAACGCCATCAGCTAACGGAAGTTTCCGGTGCATGAATTGTAACGGGACGAATCGGAAAACGTCCTATACAATGAGAGAAAACGAACCCTCGACCAACGGAGGAGATCAAGATGTGCATGAAGGTTACATTTTCAGACGGACTGAAAGTAGATGTTGATACCGGAACATTCACCATTCCCACCGACCAGGCGGTCGCATCGGGCGGCAACGGATCCGCACCGGAGCCGTTTACCTATTTCCTGGCCTCACTGGCTTCCTGTGCCGGCATTTATATTCTGTCATTCTGCAGGCAACGGGGCATTGATACATCCGATATTTCCATCACCCAGACACCGGTTTTCAATCCGGAAACCCGGATGATATCCGACATCAAACTGGATATTCATGTACCGGAATCCTTTCCGGACAAATACCGGAAAGCCCTGATCCGCGCAGCCGAACAATGCGCCGTAAAACGACATCTTCACCAGCCGCCGGCATTTCAGATTCAAACAGTCAAAGCGGGTGAGAAAGAGCCGGCCCTGAAAGACGCTTAGTTCAGGGTTTCCTCAATCATCCTGACCACCTGCTTGTAGGCCGTCTTTCCTTCAGCAATCAGTTCCCCCTCAGGAGAGATGAGAATGAAATGGGGAATACTGCGCAGCTTGAACTGCTTTGCCACCGGACCCTGCCAGTCAATCCCCCTGATATCCGGACGGTTGATATCGACCTTGACCACGTGAATGTCGTCCCGCGCCTCATCCAGTTTCTTCAGGTAGGGCGCGATCTGCCGGCAAGGGGGACAGTATTCGCTGTACATGTCCACGATATTGGTCTGTCCCGGCACAATCTGTTCGGACAGTACAACCGGTCCTTCATTCATATATGCGGGGATTGCGCCCCCAGTCCCGGACACCATCCACCAGGCTGCCGCGGCAACCACAATCAGGGCCAGGATAACAAATACCGGTGTAATGGAACTGCGACTTCTCGTCTCACGTACAGCATGCGGCTGAGTGACCGCCTCCGGCAGTCTGGTACCGCAGTGACTGCAGGTAACCGGGTCCTGGCTGTACATATCGCAATTGGGACAATGCATGCCTATCCTCCTTCAAATCTGTGTGTCACCCCTATGATACATGCTGATCGCCCGTTTCCTTCATCCAACACAGAAAAAGACGGCCCCGAAGGACCGTCCTCTGCACCGTTTTCGGATTGATTCCTACAACCCCATTTCCTTCAGCAGATGGGTCGCACCGCCGAATTTCTCGGTAACAAACAGCACATAGCGGATGTCCACATGAATCGTGCGCTGCAGTTCCGGCAGAACCATATAATCCCCAATGACACTTTCATACGTCATATCGAACACAATGCCCACCTGTTTCCCGTCCGCATTGAGAATGGGCGAACCGGAATTTCCGCCTGTGACGTTGGTGGTATTCAGGAAGCAGGTCACCACATCGTGCAGAACGGGATCCTCGTAGCGTCCAAAATCCTTTGCCTGATACAGTTCCTTCAGTTTTTCGGGAACAATAAAGGGCTCTTTGCCCGTTTCCTTTTCCATTACCCCTGTCAAGGTGGTAAAGGGCAGGTACCAGACACCGTCACGGGGTTGATATCCCTTCACGGTACCCGATGTGAACCGGATCGTGGAATTGGCATCCGGTGCGAATACGCCACCCTTCTGCTTCATCTTTCCTGCCAGCACAACACCCTTCAGATCCTGATGGGTCTGCCACAGCGCATGACTTTGCTTCCGCAGTACTTTCAATTCCTCTTCCAGTTGGAACGCCAGGTCAATCATGGGGTCGTTCAGTCCGGCCAGTTCTTCGGGGGTTTTTTTCAACAGATCCAGCCGCATCTGCGGATCCGCCAGCTTCGTCCTCTCAAAAAGGTCATCCACGAAGGGCTTGATGGCGTCCTTTCCCTTATTCAAAACGGGCATCACCGCCTTCGGCCACTGGCTCTCCGGCTTCTCCAGCATCTGAGTCAGAATGAAGACCAGGTACTGATGGTCAACCGGCACCGTATAGCTCCGTTCTTTGAATTGAATGCGATTCCGGATTCCGGGGAAATCCCGCTCCTGAAAACCGGGTTCCCGCTCCATATCCGGTTTCATCCGTTCCTGTGCGGCGCGTACCAGCAGATGAGCCTGAGACAGCAGCGCGGGGCCGAAGTAACCGTTGACCAGGTAATCAGCGAACAGAGACTTCAATTCCAGTTCGTTCAGTTTCTTCTGGTGCTCCGACACCTTACCCAGATAATCCACATAAATGGCACGATCCGGAGAAGCTGCACACCATTCTCTGAAGGATTCTTCCTGTGCTTTTTTCTTCTCAATGAGATTCGCTTTCTGAAACCCCTCCAGTTTCCCGGTGACATTCTTCATGTAATTGTTCAGTCCTTTGGTCAGGGAACCATACCGGATCTCCAGCTCGCGATTACCGGCCACAGCATCCTCCATAAACCGGAGAGTATCAGCCAGCATCTGATGCTGTTCTTTCATCCTGTGGACATCATTGGTAAATTCAGCCAGGGTAGTGTTCCGGTAGGTTACGCCGGGATAGCCCATCACAAACGTAAAGTCGCCCTTCTTCAAACCATCCAGAGACACTTTCAGCCAGGATTTGGGCTGGTAAGGAACATTGTCCCTGTTGAATTCCACGCCCTCGCCTTCCGGCGATACATAGGCGCGCATGAAACTGAAATCACCCGTGTGACGGGGCCACATCCAGTTATCGATATCACCGCCATAGTTGCCGATTGACTGGGGTGGCGCGTATACCAGACGGATGTCCCGGATCCGCTTGAACCGGAAAAGATAATAGCGGTTCCCCGAATAGAAAGAACGGACGACACAACGTCTGTCCGGTGCCGCCTTTTCTTCCTCCGCAACCAGTTGTTTTCGTACTTCTTCAATCGTTTCATATCGCTTCAGCGGGTCTTTGACATTCTTCAATGCTGTTTCGAATGTACCGGTCACTTCCTCATATCCCAGCAGTACGTCGGCATAGTAACCGATTGCAGGGATTTCAGCGTCCGGCGTCGCTGCGTGAAATCCGTCTGTAATATAGTCGTGATCCTTGTCCGAAGCCCGCTGAATCGCCCCGAATGCCACATGATGGTTGGTCAAGAGCAGACCGTTGGAACTGACGAATTCACCGGTACCGCCCCCGAAACTGACGATCGCGCTCATCAACCCGGTACCGTCTTCCTTGAACATGTCGTCCGGGTTCATCCGGAGACCCTGCTCCTTCAGGTTCAGCGACTTCATCTGATGGGGCAGCCACATCCCCTCATCTGCCTGCGCACACATGCCGGCCATGACCATCAGAATGGTCATCATCATCCAAATGCGTTTCATGAATCCTCCTTATGCAATCGGGTATGCACCCATCCTTTTCAACTTATTGTACTGCTGAACAAACGACCTGGTTTCGCGGACGCGTTCGGTCCTGTGTGGAAACTCCCGGATGTCAGAAAAAGCAAACGAACCGGTCAATCGGATGGAGATAAAGTGGCATCTATGCAGGCACCCAGCTGTTTGATGGTCACCGGTTTCATCAGGACTTCACGAATTCCCGCCGCTGCCTTGTTCTCGGCGGTCAGGCGGTCATCGTACCCGGTTATCAGAATAATCGGCAGGTCGGGCCGAATGCCGGAAATCCGTTGAGCCAGCTCCAGGCCTGTCATCTGCGGCATGGTCAGGTCGGTCAGAACAAGGTCCACATCAGCCTCATCCGATTCCATCACGGCCAACGCCTCCCCTGCCGTGGGACAGGCAATCACCTCGTAACCCAACTGCTTCAGCAGTTCCGAATGGAGATCCCGAACCATATCCTCATCATCCACCAGTAGAATGGTTCCTGTGCCCTTCTTCATCTCCGTTTCCACTTTGTCATCTTCCGACAGTTCCTGCTTTATACGTGGAAGGAGAACATGGAATGTGGTTCCCTCTCCGAGTGTGCTTTCCACTCGGCAACCACCCCCATGACTGACCACAACGCCGTGAACAACAGACAGACCCAATCCGGTTCCCTTGCCGGGCTCTTTTGTTGTAAAGAACGGCTCGAACACCCGCTGCACAACTTCCTGTTCCATTCCGGTCCCGGTGTCAGATACAGTCAATCGGACATAATCCCCGGGGGACAGATCCGGATACAGATGGCCGTCCTTTCCGGTCAGCGATTCGGATTTCAACTCAACAGTCAGCGTGCCCCCGGACGGTTCCATCGCCTGGTAGGCATTGGTGCACAGGTTCATCATGACCTGGTGAATCTGTGTCGGGTCCGCCAGAATTGTACCGGCATCCGGGTCCACATCCGTTTCGATCTGGACCGTCGCCGGTATGGACGCCCGGACCAGCTTCAACGCCTCTTCCACCACGGGAGCGATCCTGACCGGCCGCTTTTCCTGCTCCACCCGGCGGCTGAACATCAGCATTTGACGGACCAGATCACGGGAACGTTCGGCGGCTCCCAGAATGCGATCAATATAATCGGCTGACCGTGACCCGTCCTCCAGATACAAACGGGCCATCTCGGCATATCCCATGATGGGCGTCAGCAAATTATTGAAATCATGGGCGATTCCCCCCGCAAGGGTCCCCACCGTCTCCAGTTTCTGGGACTGACGAAGCCGCGCTTCCAGCTCAACCCGTTCTGCTTCCAGCCGTTTCTGTTCCGTGATATCCCGCTTCATCGCCACATAATTCTGTACATCTCCCTTTTCGTTCAGAACACCACTGATCACAACCGACTCCCAGAAAATGTCGCCGTTCTTGCGGCGGTTACTCAGTTCACCCCGCCAGACCCTGCCTTTGGTAATGGTCGCCCAGAGGTCCTCGTAAACCGAGTCCGGCGTCAATCCCGATTTCAAGATGCGGGGATTTCTACCCAGTGCTTCCTCCGGTTCATATCCGGTTATTTCCGTGAATGCTTCGTTTACGTACTCAATTTTCCCTTCGGGATTCGTAATAACAATTGATTCCGGACTCTTCTCCACGGCCTGGGTAACCTTGACCAGTTCCCGTTCCAGTGATTTTCGTTCGGTGATGTCGGTAATGGAGACAATGACCCGTCCCCAGTCCTCACGAAATCCTTCCGGAACCACCATTCTGAGAATCACCTGCAGGCTTTCCCCCGCAAGGTTCCGAGTCTTCATCTCCGTTTCGAACGCTGAATCACCGGCCAACAGTGTTTCCAGTTCTTCCCCCAGCACCCGGAATCCGTCTTCCTCAATCAGGTTCGGCAGTTCGCTTATCAGATGATCCGCGTCCTTCGCATGATACAGTTTCAACGTTTCCCGATTGACATCCAGGACCCGGATCGCGGATGCAAACACTCCCATCTGTTCCGGATTCTGTCTGATATGCCCGATAAACTGGTCACGGGTTGAAACGTCGTGCTCTATCAGCAAATCCCGCACACCGGAAAGGTCTTCCACCCACAGGGAAATCGGTGAACTGTCAAACAGCTCGCGAAAACGGGCTTCACTCTGGGCCAGTGCTTCTTCTGCCCGTTTCTGTTCCGTGATGTCAATGCAGACGACAATTCCACCTGGTTTGCCGGAATACTGGATTCGATTTCCGGTAAAGTCAATCCATCGGGTTTCACCTGCCCGATTAAGAATCTTGAACTGGTAGCGGTTCTGCTGCTGTTTACCCTTCAATCGCTCCTGGCCACGGACCCGAACCATTTCCCGATGGTCCGGATGAACAAATGACCAGAACTCCATACCGATCAGTTCTTCCTGAGAATACCCTGATATCTTCGTGGAAGCCGGATTCGCGTATACAAACCGGTCATCCTGATAAATCATGATGGCCACGGGCGTGTTTTCGGCCAACATACGGAATTTTTCTTCACTCTCCTGAACACGTAATTGAATTTCGCGCTGTTCGGTTACATCCACCAGCGTACCAATGACGGCTGGATTTCCTCCATAGCTCCCCTGCGCTCCGTGCACCTCAACCGTGATCCGGGAGCCGTCCTTCCGGACTCCTTCAAACGAGTGACGGACATATTCCACATCACCGGTCATGCGGCGACGAACATTCTGCATCACCCGGTCCCGATCCGATTCGCACACAAGTGAAGCCGGTGTGGCGTGCGCAAGGAGATCTTCCGGTGAGTCAAATCCGAATATTTCCGCAAAACGCGGATTCACATAGACAAATTTTTCACCTTGAATAATATAGATACCGCTCAGTGACTGTTCGACCAGGGATCTGAATTTGGCTTCGCTTTCCCTGAGCGCTCCTTCGATTCTCTCCCGCTCCCCGATGTTCCGGAACACGCCCTGCAGTGCTTTTCTTTCGCCGTAATCCACCAGCCTTGCATGAATTTCAACCGGAACTTCGGTACCGTCCGAACGAACGATGCGCTGCCTGAGAAGCTGAATTTCTCCATCCCGGGAACCATGTTCCAGATGACTCCGAAAATCGGCTTTTGATTGCCGGCGGGTCCCCGGCGCGTGCAGTTCAGACTGGTGCATGCCCACAATTTCCTCGTATGGACGGGCCAACAGTTCTTCCGCCGCCGGATTCGCGTCAACAATCAGTCCGCTTTCCGGGTCAGCCAGAAAAATGGCGTCCGGTGATCCGGAAAACAGCGACCGGTAACGATGCTCCGATTGCTTCAATCGCTGTTTGGCCAGTTCCCGTTCCGTGACATCCATCAGATATCCGCGGACGCCTGTCAACTCGCCGGAACTGTCGAACACGCCAACCACATTTTCCTCAATCACAATAGACTGACCGTCCAGCCGTTTCATCGGAATCACCGAATGTTCCAGCTTCCGGTTTTTCCTGACGGAATCCAGAAAGGCGTTCCGGTCTCCTTTCTCGATATACAACTCCCGCATATCCGTATTTCGGGCATGTTCCAGCGAATCAAACCCGAACACATCCAGAAACGCGCGATTGCAGTCAATCAGGTGTCCTTCCACTGTGGTTTCATAATCACCCGTCAGGTCTTCCTCGAAAAACCGTCTGTAGCGCTCTTCCCGTTGACGCAGTTGCTGTTCCATTGCCATGCGTTCCAGCTCGGCCGAAGCCCGGACAGCACACACATGAATTACGGACTGGACAAAATCCGGACTGGATAACGGTACATCCGACATGACGGCCAGAATCCCCACTACGGCACCTGAAGAATTCCGCAACGGAATGCCGGCATACCCTTCGATACCGTGGTCTTTCAGAAATGCATCATCCGGAAAGAGTCGGGATGTATCCTTCGGGTAGCAGCAGATCCCCTTTCCCGCCACATCGGCACAGGGAGTTCCCTCCAACGGATAGACAAAGTTGTCCATCAGCTTCCCCTCGTTTGTCACGGCAACCGTTTCAACCTGCTCTGCATGCGTGTCCGGTATCAACCGCCCGATAACCGTAATCGAACTGTCCAGTACCTCTGCAATCCGGCGGCTCAACTGGCGCAGAACCGATTCGCCATCCGCTGCTTCAATGCCTTCCGAAACGAACTGGATTGCCCGCGCAATCCGGTTCTGATGTTCCCTTGCACGCAGCGTAGCCAATGTGAACGCCACATTCTGCGCAATATCTTCAACCAGCATCTCGTGTTCCGAAAGATCTGCAACCTCGTCCGGCAACGCCACCACCAACGCCCCGAGACATTTGTCTTCGTCCCAGAGTCCAGTCACGACCAGTCTGCGGTTTTCTTCATGCTCCCCCAACACACAATCCGGACATGTCTCATTTGAGCAATGTACCAGTTCGGATTTCTTCTGCCCCGTGCTTCGGGTAACACATTCAGGCAGTTCATCCTTCTCCAGTTTGTCCTGAATTAAACGGACAACTTCTCCTGCCGGGGCCGTATACAGACGTGGTTCGTCTCTTGTGGAAGCAAGGTCGAAAATGCAGACATACCGGTATCCGCTGTCCGCAACCAGCGCTTCACATACCCGCTGAAGCAGCCGGTTGATGTCATGTTCACATGTCAGTACCTGATTGACCCTGCGTATCCGGTCAAGAAGGGCTTTCAAATCATGTCTCGAAGGATTATCTGAATCCACCCCGCACCCCCTCGCACCAGGCTCGAAAGTTACCCGTCAAAACTGCCGGTATCGAATTGGTGGTTTAATTGTAATCGTATCCCCGCTTTCCCGCAAGCAATGGCGGCGACAGCCGGCAAATCAGAACGACCACAGGATGCTCAGCAGGGCCTCCCGGACGGTCAGATCCGCCTTTGTACCATTGATGACGATGGTGTCACTGATAATGTCGCCCGTTGATTGACTGCGTATCGTCATGGTGCCGGCATCCGTTCCGACTGTACCCAGATCTGCGAACCGGTACCGGAACTCCAGTTGAATATTGTGATGCAACGCATACCGGAATCCGGCACCGACACTCCAGGAATATCCCGCATAATGGCCGTCGGGCGTGATGGTCCGGGTCGCCGGAAAGGAGTAGACCATGGCTTTCATCCGGTTTCGGGCCACTCCGACGCCTCCCGACACGAACGGATCAAAACGCCGACTCTCACGACCGAACATGACCAGCGGGTGGACCACGCCGGAAAGCATCAGGGAACTGCTTTTCGCTTCCCCTATCACAACCTGATCAACCGCCGGGTCCAACTGACTGAAATTGCTCCGTCCATCAAACCGGAATCCGGACCGGTCGGTCAATACCAACTCCATGGTAAACCAGCGGTTCCAACGATAGCCGATTGCAAAGTCCAGAACAGTCGAATCGCCGAAATCACCATAGGCCCCGATGGGACGGCCGTCGTTTCCTTCGGCACACCCGAACAGGGCAAGACCGGAAGCGCTATCACATGCCACGTCGGCAAACGCCGTGGATTGTGATGAAGTAGTTCCTGCGCCCATTCGCATATAGTACGCCTGATATTCGGCCGCCCGCCCGTTTGAAAACGGGAAAAATGACAGCAGCACCAGGATGATGATCGGTTTCGGGCAGAACCTTGCTTTCGGAATCTTGTGCGTCATTCGATCCGTGTTGATATGCACCCCCGTATTCAATCCGGCTGTCATGGCATTTCATTCCCGGATTCCGCAATCGATGCAACATAAATGTACGCAAGTGGACAATCGCCGGTGTTCTTCACGTTGTGTTCGGTATGCGGAGGACAATATGCCACGGAGTTCGTCACCAGCTTCAACGGCGCACTACCGGTTATGACCATCTCTCCGCTACCATGCAAAATGATCAGGATCTCCTCATAGTTCTCCGTGTTGTGCGTACCGACCGTCTCACCTGACTGCAACACCACACGACCGGCGTGCATTGTCACGGAATCCGGGGAACCACCCAGCAATCTCTGGTAGCCCTTCCCCTCTTCCGTCAGCCCGATCACCTTCGCTACCGGGCTTCGGACAACCGTGTTCTCCGCATGCACAACAAAGAACCAGCTCATCCCTGCAGAACCGATCAGGATGAAAACCAAGGCAGTCCATTTCTCTTTCATCTGTCCCCCTTGTCCGCAATTATGTTTCCGGATCTGCCCGATTCGGAGTTGAGATGCACCATTCTAACATGCACGAACTATAACCGACGCAAACCGGCCCTTTTACAGGTCACCGAATCCCAGCACATCACAACCATGCGCTTGCCATCAGATTCCGCCGGAAGGTCCTGAGAGGGGTTGTCTTGCGAATATCTCACAAAAAAAGGGGGCGGTTCACCCGCCCCCTTCTCATCAAATCATCTTATTTTGTCCGGACTCAGTCCAGTTCGAAACGGTCCAGGTTCATCACTTTGTCCCAGGACGCGATAAAGTCGTTCACGAACTTCTCCTGTCCGTCTTCACAACCGTACACCTCGGCCAACGCTCTGAGCTGGGAATTGGAACCAAAGACCAGGTCTACCCGCGTAGCGGTCCATTTCTTCTCTCCCTTTGCCCGGTCAAATCCTTCGAACAGTTCGCGATCTTCAGACATCGGTTTCCATTCTGTTTCCATGTCCAGCAGATTCACGAAATAGTCATTGGTCAGTACACCCGGACGTTTCGTAAACACACCGTGAGGGGACCCGCCAAAATTGGCGTTCAGGGCCCGCATGCCGCCCACCAGCACCGTCATCTCTGGCGCTGTCAGCTCCAGCAATTGCGCTTTGTCCACCAGCATTTCTTCCGCAGATATGCTGAACTTCGCTTTCTGATAGTTGCGAAAACCGTCCGCGGCCGGCTCCAGAACCGAAAATGCCTCGACGTCCGTCTGTTCCGGTGTCGCATCCGTCCGTCCCGGGGTGAAGGGAACCGTCACACTGTATCCGGCATCTTTGGCCGCTTTCTCCACGGCCGCACACCCGCACAGCACGATCAGATCGGCCAGCGAGACCTTCTTGTTCGAAGATTGTGCCCCGTTGAATTCTTTCTGAATCCCTTCCAGAGTACTCAGCACCGTTTTCAACTGATCCGGATGATTCACTTCCCAGTCCTTCTGGGGAGCAAGACGGATACGTGCCCCGTTGGCCCCGCCCCGCTTGTCCGAACCACGGAAGGTGGATGCGGAAGACCAGGCGGTGTACACCAGCTGTGAAACGGACAGACCCGTATCCAGAATCTTCTTCTTGAGTTCCGCAATATCCTGCCCGTCGATCAATTCATGATCCACCGGCGGCACCGGATCCATCCAGATCAGGTCTTCTTTCGGCACTTCCGGACCAAGGAACCGTGCACGGGGACCCATATCCCGGTGGGTCAGTTTGAACCATGCCCGGGCAAATGCGTCTTCAAATTCCGCCGGGTTTTCCAGGAACCGGCGCGCGATGGGTTCGTAAATCGGATCGAATCGCAACGACAGGTCAGCCGTGGTCATCATCGGACGGTGCTTCTTCGACGGATCATGGGCATCCACCACCATATCTTCTTCGTCTACGTCCTTGGCCAGCCACTGATGGGCACCGGCCGGGCTCTTCACCAGTTCCCATTCATATTTGAACAGTACCTTCAGATAGCCCATGTCCCATTTGGTGGGGTTGGGTTTCCAGGCCCCTTCAATACCACTGCTGATGGTATCGATACCCTTGCCGGATCCGTGGCTGCTATGCCAACCCAGACCCATCTCTTCCATGGGAGCGGCCTCCGGTTCAGGACCCACCTGTGCCGCATCACCGGCGCCATGGCACTTTCCGAACGTATGTCCGCCGGCCACCAGCGCAACCGTTTCTTCATCATTCATGGCCATCCGGGCAAACGTTTCCCGGACATCCTTTCCGGATGCCACCGGATCCGGATTTCCGTCCGGACCTTCAGGATTCACATAAATCAGCCCCATCTGAACGGCGGCCAATGGGTTTTCAAGGTCCCTTTCACCGGAATAACGGCTTTTGGGTTTGTCACTCGTGGCCAGCCACTCTTCTTCGGAACCCCAGTAAACGTCCTCTTCCGGTTCCCAGATGTCCGGACGGCCACCGGCAAACCCGAACGTCTTGAGACCCATGGACTCCAGGGCGCAATTGCCTGCCAGGATCATCAGATCCGCCCAGGAAAGTTTTTTGCCGTATTTCTTCTTGATCGGCCACAGCAGACGACGTGCCTTGTCCAGGTTCACATTATCGGGCCAGCTGTTCAGCGGAGCAAAACGCTGGTTACCGGTTCCGCCGCCACCGCGACCGTCTCCGGTCCGGTAGGTTCCGGCGCTGTGCCAGGCCATCCGGATGAACAACGGCCCGTAATGGCCATAATCCGCCGGCCACCAGTCCTTGGAATCGGTCATCAAATCGTAGAGATCCTGTTTGACCGCTGCCAGGTCCAATTTCTTGAACTCTTCGGCATAATCAAAGTCCCGTCCCATCGGGTTGCTCTTGTCCGAATGCTGATGCAGAATTTTCAGATTTAACTGGTTGGGCCACCAGTCCTTATTGGAGGTACCCCGTCCACCGACGTTACCGCCGGTCCTTCCCGTCACCGGGCACTTGCCACCTTGACTCATGTTGGTTCTCCTTTCAAATTACAGATCGCTCAGTTGACAGTTTCATTTCAAATGTCGACTCTTTTTGTAATTTATCACAACAAGTCGACCCTTCA
Source organism: Acidobacteriota bacterium (assembly GCA_036736005.1). GTDB lineage: Bacteria > Acidobacteriota > Holophagae > Thermotomaculales > Thermotomaculaceae > DAINNF01. The sequence continues at coordinate 3,690 of DAINNF010000024.1, read as the reverse complement.
AACCACTTTATTCGGAATTGTTACTAATTAGAGCTACCGTCACCGTTCGTCGTTACAATTCTTTCTTAGTTCCGCCAATCAGCATCTTTGTTGTCGGGTGTATGGTCTAATGTAGGCCGCAGAATGGTTGTTTGCAACGTGATGTACGCGAAAATCCCGTATCGGGTAATCTCCGGAACCCGCTTTCTGTATGATTTTTCTGAAACTCTGCTATCCGCTTTGATCAACACCCCTGGAATTTGCTATAGTCTCCACGTTACATACGCAACGACAACATCAAACCGGCCTGGAAAGTCAGACGATCCCGGTAATAAAGGGGGAAAGAACTGAAATGAAAAGAACGTTCATGATTGTGCTGATTCTGTTATCTGCAATGCCCAACGTTTTCGCTGAAGGGACCATCCACTGGTATGACTCCGTTCGGGAAGGATTTGCCGCTGCAAAGAAGGAGGGGATCCCCGTCCTGATCGATTTCCACGCAAGCTGGTGCGCCCCGTGCCGGGCAATGGAAGAAAATGTCTGGACAGACGAGAAGATCATACAGGCATCGGAGAATATCATCTGTGTCTCAATTGACTTCGATACCCATACGGCGCTTCGGACCCGGTACCGCGTAAAAGCCATCCCGTCCATGATCTTCACCGATCCGTACGGCAATGAAATCGTACGTGCCACGGGATACCGGAATGCAGCGGTAATGACCCAGGTGATCCATGCGTTGCCGCGCAACTTTCACGCGATTGACCCATACATGGAAAAACTGGAATCCGACAAAAATAACCTCGAGGCATTGCATGCAATCGGCCAGTTTTACAGGCAGAACAACATGTTTGATGTCAGCAATTCCTATTTCGACAAACTGCTGGACCAGAAAGAGATCAAGGCTGATCCGAAGAAACATGCGGATGTTCTGCTCAGCATGGGATTCAATTACAACCGCCTGGCGGAGCAGAAGAAGGCCATCAAAATGTTCGATGAAGTCCTTGATTCTCCGGAACTCCGCATGGGACATGAAATGGCGTACTTCGGGAAAACCATGACCTATCTCGCGGAAAAGGACACGAAACACGCAACGCACACTTTCAACGAATATAAACAGAAATTCCCTGCTTCAAAGGGAATTGCCCGATTGCAGAAATATTTCAAGTAGCCCCGGTCAGATTCAGAAAGCCGGGGGAAAATCCCCCGGCTCTATCTGAAATGCTCACACGAAGGTGTTCACATCATTCCTGGCGGGCGATGATTGCCGCACCGAGCGCTCCCATATACTGGGGGTGATCCGGTACCCGGACCGCCATCCCCTGGTCAGATTCCAATATGGTTCGCAAACTCCGGTTCCGGGCGCCACCCCCGGTAAACATGATCGGACCGGATCGTCCCATCTTCCGGACCATATTCCCCAGACGTTTACCGATACTCTCCATGATGCCGCGGGCGATGCTGGCCGGTTCCATTTTTCGGGCCAGTAAAGAGACAATCTCAGATTCCGCAAAAACGGCACACATGGATGAAATGGAAACCCCTTCCGTAGCGGCCGCTGCCAGATCGTCCAACCCTTCCAGTGTCACACCCAATCGGGACGCGCACATCTCCAGGAACTTCCCCGTACCTGCCGCGCAACGGTCATTCATGAGAAAATCTCCGAACCCGCCGGCCCCATCCAGGAGAATGGCCTTGCTGTCCTGTCCACCAAGATCAACAACTACACGAGCAGACGGGTCCACACGATGAACGGCCCGGGCATGTGCCTTGATTTCCGTCACCACCGGGCAATGGAAACGGCTCCGGATCATGTGGCGGCCGTATCCGGTCGCCGTCGCTTTTTCCACAGGATATTGGGTCAGCAATTCCGCAACCCGCTCATCCGGATGCAAGCCGGTCGTCTCACAGTGAAAACGAACTGCATCCCCATCCGGTCCGAGCCAGACCATCTTCAGATATGTGGAGCCGACGTCAATCCCGGCTATCATCCCCTGATCTGCTCCAGGAAGGCCTCCACCCGAGTCCGGATCTGGCCTTCATCCTCACTGGAATAGTCCGTTTCGATACTGAGGGTTGGAATACCCGCATCCTTCAATGCAGTGCCCACTTTGCCCGATTCAATATTGTAGGTATGGCAGAAGGACAACGCATACTGCACCACCCCTGCACTGCGGGTTTCCCCGGCAAGCTTCAGGATTTTCTCCACGCGTTCATCATTCGGCGTGAAACAGGCGCAATCGATCGCCGCATACCGGTTCAGCATGGCGGTCAGCAACTGGTCTTCGTCCATGTCATCGGTGAGGGCCACATTGTCCTTGTAGTAGCGGTTTCCGATGCAGGATTCTTCGTTCACAACGATTCCGCCGGCGGTTTCCACGATGTGGTGAAGTTTCCAGTTGGGAGGAGCCATTGGCGTACCTGCCACCATGATGCGCGGCGCGTCCTCCGGCGCCACTGACACGCCCTGCGTCACCCGTTCTTCCAGTTCGTCACACAATGCGTTCAACTGGCGGGTAAACCGGACCGGGTCATCATAGAACGAAATCTGCTCAATCAACAGGGCGTCCAGGCCACTGATGGGTACAACAACATTTTTCCGGATCGTTTCCAACCGTTTCATGGCACTTCGCTTTTCGTTGACAATCCGGATACCTTTCCGGATCTGGTCGGCGGAAATGGTCTCACCCATGACCTGCTCCAGATGCTTCTTGAAGTCCCGCAGTTCATCCAACCACAATGCAAGGTCCCGATCCCGTTTCATGTGGGGGATATGCATCACATGGGTCGGATGTAACTGATTCAGCTGTTCCCATGTTTTTTTCTTGGCTTCGCATGTGGTTTCCCCGTAAATGAAATCAGACACCTGCATGTAGGGGCAGGTCCGGCTCTTTTTGAATCCGTATGCTGATTTGATCAGGGGACAGATATTGCGGGGCAAATCAGATTCCGCAAATCCAACTGAGAAGTCCGCCCCTCCACACAGTCCGACACAGGCGCCACCGGCACCCACGATCAACTCTTCCGGAACGAAAATACAGAACGTTCCCACGATGGGCTTTCCGGATTCTTTCAAATCCACCAGTTCCCGGATCCGTGCGCCGTGAATCTCACCGATCACGTTATAGAAATAGTCCATGCCCGAAGGGGTATCCTTCTGGGTCAGATAGACGGATTGGAACAGGCTGCCCAGCCCGGCCAGCAGTTGCTCGTGCAGTTCAAGATCCATGTCCAGTGATTTCCACATCTGTGTATAGTCTGCCATACTCCACTCTCCTGTCGGTTTGGTCGTCTTTGTTTGTCAAATTGAGGGTTCATCCGCCCGGCCGGTAATGATACTCCGGGAAGAGAATGGAGATCAGGAGTTTCTGCGGCCGGGGGTTCCTTTCATCCTGCCTGGATGACCAGCTTTTCGCTGACAGATTCAGCCAAAACCCGTGTACCGCATATCACTACTCCTGGAATGTTTGTGAGAACAAAATCATGATACCCCGATCCGCAGGAGGGATCAAGATTCAGCAGCTATCTGATCGGGACACCGGAAGGCTGGGTTCAGTTGGCACGCAGCTCCCGCATCATCTCAGCCGGACTCTGGCCGAAGTATCGCTTGAATTCGCGGCTGAACTGGGACGGGCTCTCGTAGCCCACCTCGTCCGCCGCCATGTAGGCTTTCATGCTTTCCTGCACCATCAGGTCCCTCGCCCGAGTCAG